>JBGPMJ010000253.1:0-3922 GCA_041486935.1 Candidatus Limnocylindria bacterium
GCCTCGAAGGCCCGCGCCATCACGTCCTGGAGCACTTCCGGCGCCGGCGGCCCACCGTCCGTCGTGGTGACCTTGAGATCGGAGAAGACGATCGTGACCGTCTTCCTCGTCTCGCGCGACCGCCTCGCGATGAGATCCGCGCCGCATGAGCCACAGCGGCGGAATGCGAGGGGGTTGTCGACCCCGCAGTTCGAGCACGACCTCGCGTCCGCGCTCTCCGCCGCGGCAGCTGACGCCTCCTCGTCGTCCGTGGCGGGGCTGACCGAGACCAGACGGTAGGCAGGCACCGGCGCGATCGCACCCTTGGGCACGACCGAGTCGACCGGCTCCACCGTCACCCGATCCGCCACGATCCGGAACGTCTGCTCGCCGATCAGGACCTCCGTCGCCGGCGCCGACTGCTCCAGCTTATTCGCCAACTGGACCACGTCTCCGGTCAGGATGTGCTCGCCGGCGCTGGCGGCCCCGACCACGACCTCGCCGGTCGCGATCCCGGTCCGGTTGACGAGCTGCACCCCCCAGCGGCGATCGAGCTGCTCGTTGAGGACCGCGAGGGCTCCCTGACTCTCGGCGGCGGCTCGGACCGCACGGAGAGCGTCGTCCTCGCCGGCCGCCGGGAGCCCGAACACGGCGATGATGGCGTCGCCGACGATCTTCTCGATCACTCCGCCGTGTGACTCGAAGACCAGCCGCATCGCGTCGAAGTAGAGGACCAGGACCTCGCGCAGCGACTCCGGGTCGAGCTTCTCGCCAAGGGCGGTGGAGCCCTTGAGGTCCGACGTGACGAGCGTGACCGTGCGGCGGATCTCCGGCGGCGGGCTGCCCGGAACCAGCTGCGTGCCGCAATAGCCGCACAGTCGGTAGGTTCCCGGGTTTTCCTCGCCGCATTCGGCGCAGATCTGCACGACGGAGAGTCTACGTGCGACGACGCGGCCCCGAACGCTCTCGGCCCGGGCGAGCCTCAGGCTACGATCGCGCCACTCAGGGAGCGAGCAATGACAGCACCGAAGACGCGCGAACCGCTGGCGTCGAACCGGACGCTCAGGATCATCACCCTCCTCCTGATCCTTCTCATCGGGGGCCTCGGCCTGCGGGCATTGACCGCATCCGTGCCTCGTTCTCCGGAGCAGCGCCAGGAGGCGGCCAGGGATGTGCTCTCGGGGGTCCGCGTCGCCGCGACCGTCGTGGTGTCCTCGCTCGCAGCCGCAAGCGCGATAGCCGACTTCGGCATCGAGGGCGGCGTGCGCCTCGTCCGCGTTCGGATCATCGACGAGCTCCACCTCGAGCTGCGCATCGAGACCGCGCGCGATGTCGCCTTTGCCAGCCCTCCCGAGGTCTGCCTCGTCGGTCCCTACTCGGCCCCCGACGATGCAGGTTTGAGCGACCGGTGCTGGGGGGAGCCAGACCTTGGCGCGCTGGTGGCCGCGAAGCTGGCGACCGATGGGGCCGGCCATCCCGCGCTCCAGGCCCGCCGTTCGATCGTGGTCGACGCGCCGCTCCGTCGCGGCCAGGTACGCTGCGACTACCCGCCCGGAGACTGGCGCCTCGAAGTCGTCGCCAACCCGTTGATCGACGGTTCGGCGGTCGGCGCCATGGACCTCCCGGATCTGGTCGTCCAGCTGCCGTACCAGGGCACGACCGCGTTGCCGCTCCTCCCGATCGATCAGACCCGCTACTGCGGACTTGCCACCGTCGTCTACCTGGAGCAGGGCGAGCCGCGCGTGTCGTCTCCCTAGGAGAGTCTGGGACGTCGCACCGAGGCTGGCCGAGGCCTGGATCGCCCTCGGGGCGGCAATCTCGGCGGGCGTTGCGGTAAACTTCGTCGCGCTGGCCGTACCGACCAGCCGAAAGGTCCAGTCGTCCGCCGTGACTGAGCCTGGATCTCGTGGGCCGCTAGCTCAATGGTAGAGCAGCTGACTCTTAATCAGCTGGTTGAAGGTTCGAGTCCTTCGCGGCTCACCAATCTCGAGACACGACGACCCCCCTGTGCCGTAGGTCGGGGGGTTCACATTTCTTAGTCGAGAATCCGCTGCTTGCAGGATGCGCGGTCGCCCGATGTCGTGCATGCTGGCTCCCGCGGCGGCGCTCCATCCCCCCTGGACGCCGCCGCGCTTCGTTGCTCAGCGGTGGAGTTGGAGCGTCACGATCTCCCAGGGCCCCAGCGCCACCTCCGCACTGGCCTCGGCGACGGCTGCCTGCCCGATCGGCCGCCCCAGGAGGTCCGTCCGCGCCAGCGACCGGAAGGGCCCCTCGATGCGCGCCGTGCGTGGGGCATCGGTCTCGTTGACCAGCCGGAGCTCCAGCGCGTCGTCGCGACGACGCAGCGAGGTCAGGACCACCCCCGGCCCGCTGACCGACAACCCGCGCTCGGATCGCGGCGCCTGATCGGTGGCACCCTGGCCGGGCGCCACGAGGAATGGCTGCCGGTAGCGTTCGAGCGCCGCGAGCACGTCCGGGTCCGGCACCGCGCCGAGGCGCGGGAGCAGCGCGAACGCCACGGCTCGCGCGCCCAGTCCCTGGCCGCTCGGGGCGGCGATCACCGGCCCGGCCGGCTCGTCACGCCAGGGGTGCCGGTCCCGGCTGATCAGCCCGGTGGCGCGATGGAGCGTCAGTGCCAGCTCGGGTCCAGCCACGATCTCGTACTCGAGGACGTGCTCGAGCAGAACGGTCGCGCCCCCGGCGGCCACCAAACCGTGCGCCGGGAAGGTGGGCAGGGGGACCTCGCCGTGGCCGCCCTCCATCGTCAGGCCGCGCTCGACGATGGCGAACTGCCCCTCCGCGTAGCTCCGGTCGGCACCCTCGGGCAGGGGGATGTGGAACCGCAACCGGTGGTCGCGGGCGCGGTTCTCGAACGAGACGAGCAGCCGAACGAAGGGCTCGCCGTGGCGCACCTCGACGAGCGTTTGCACCTCGCTGGACACGGTCTCGGGCGTGCGGGCCGAGAGGTCCGCGCGCAGGCCGGCCGGCCAGTCGTAGCGGCGCACCACGACGAGGCTCGCCCGGAGCGGGCCGGACTCCCCCGGCAGCACCTCCACCTCGAGGGGCCGCTCCACCTGGGCGTCCGAGGCCGGCGGAGCGTAGTTGTAGCTGTCGCCAACGTCGCCGCCGTCCACGAGCCGGCCGACGCCGACGAGCGTCACCCCGCCACCACTGAGCGTGAGGGTGCCGTCGTCGGCGACGGTCACGGCCACGAGCCCGTTTGACAGCCGGCGCTCGCCGGCCAGGACCGGCGCCGGCGGTGCAGTGGTCGCTGCGCCGGCGCCGGTGGCTGCCTCCGCGGCGGGCCGCAGCGTGGTCCAGCCCAGCGCCGGGACGGGGACGAGCGCCAGGAGGCGCCGCCGCGGCCGCGCCACGACCCGCAGCAGCCACGGCGCGCGCGGCTCTCGGGCGGCGAGCGCGTCGAGCTCCTCGAGCAGCGCGTCGACGTCGAGTTCCGTCGGATCCGGCACGCGGTCGACGTCGAGCGTCACGACCGTTCGGCCCTCGACCACCTCCGACCTCGCGCCGTTCACCTGGTACGTGTAGAGCTCGCGGGCGTGCAGGCGGCGCCGCAGGTAGGGCACGACGTCGGCGGCCGCCAGGGGCGTCTCGTCGACGATCCGCTCGACGCCCCCGAGGTCCTGCGTCGCGGCCGCCGTGCCGTCGGGCAGGGCCAGGCTCGCCCCCGGCGCCGAGCGGTCGAGGGGCATCTCCAGCTCGACGAGGTCCAGCCGGTCGAACGGGGAGGGGTTGACGGCGACGAAGGCGTCGAGGGAGACGCGCCCGGCGATCGTGGCCACGGCCCGCTCGGCGATGCCCCGGGCGATCTGTTCCGCCTCGGCGAACCGCGTCAGCACCTGGGCCACCGTCGGCTCCGCCGAGCAGGCGCAGATCGAGTCGTGGGCCGAGTTCTCGATCAGCCGCGCCCAGGCGAGCTCGAGCA
>JBGPMJ010000254.1:0-3888 GCA_041486935.1 Candidatus Limnocylindria bacterium
ACGCAGAAGCGGTCGGTCACCTCGTCGCCCACGAAGGCGGCATTGGACGAGCCGACCTCGGCGTGGTGGAGGTAGTCGTAGCCGGTGCGCTCCTGGACGTAGCCCGTCAGCGCCGCGGGCAGCTGCTCGCGTGGGTACTTGTTGACGAGGTCCACGACGTGGTTGGAGACGAGCGCCGGGAACCAGCGCGTTCGCTCACGTCCGACTTCCCTCGGCCCGACGTGTGCCGGCGCCGCCGCCTGGACCTTGAGACTGGCGGGGTCGCGACCCGCGCTGGCCGCCGCCTCGCGCAGCTGGCCCACGAACCAGCGGATGAGGTCCGGGTCGGCAAGTTGCAGGATCAGGCCGTCCGCCACGCGGCCGGTCATGGCCAGGGCCATGGGTCCGTAGCCGGCCACCCAGACGGGCAGCTTCCACTTGCCGGTCCACGGCATCACCAGGTCCGTGCCCTCGAAGGTGACCCTGCGCCCCTCGACGAGGTCCCGGATGACGCGGATCGCCTCTTCCAGCGTGGCCATCGTCGTGGGCGGCTTGCCCAGCACGCGCCGCGCCGAATCGCCTCTCCCGATGCCGAGGTCCATCCGCCCACCGCTCACCTCGTCGAGGACGGCCAGCGTGCTGGCGGTGACGCTCGGCTCGCGCGTGGCGGGGTTCGTGACGCAGGTGCCGAGGCGCATGCGCTGGGTGGCCTGGGCCATGAGCGTCAGCAGCACGTACGGCTCGCGCCACAGGACGTGCGAGTCGAAGAGCCAGCCGTAGGTAAAGCCGGCCGCCTCCGCCTGGCGAGTCAGGGCCACCGTGCGCTCGATCGTGTGGTCGGGCTTGAGGGTGAATCCGAAGTCCATGGAGCCGTGAGGGTACAACGTCCGCGGCGCGCCATGCGACGGGTGAAGGGTGGCGTCTCGACCGGATCGCCGGCATCGTGGTCGGGCACCGCAAGGTTGACTGCAGCGCGACAATGCTCGAGATGAAGGGCGACCGGGTCGAGATCCTCGTGGACGCCGGACAGGGCGTCCAGACGTTCGAGATCCTCGCCACGAAGGCCGGGCGCCGGCTCGAGGTGACCACATCTCGCGGCGTCGTGGAGGTGACCGAGCTGACCCGTTCGGGCACGCCCGTGCGCACGGGCCGCTTCATGGCCAGCCGGCTGATCGCGCTCGTCGAGCACCCCGCGACCGAACACGGCGACGCCCGGGTCGACGTCTCGACCCGCCGACGCATCCGGCCCCCCGAGGAGATCTAGGCTCCCGCCTTCGTGCGCGTCTCTTGGGGAGGACGCTCAGGGCCGGACCAGGTCCCCGTACGCGTCGGGCCGGCGGTCGCGGTAGAACTGCCAAGTCTGGCGGACCTCGGTGATCTTGTCGAGGTCCATCTCCCGCACCAGCAGCTCCTCCTTGTGCGCGTCACCGATGGCGCCGATGAATTGGCCCCGCGGATCGCAGAAGTAGCTCTGCCCGTAGAAATCGTCCTCGCCCAGCGGCTCGATGCCGACGCGGTTGATGGTGCCGACGAAGTAGCCGTTGGCGACGGCGTGGCTGACCTGCTCGATGCGCCACAGGTACTCCGACAGGCCGCGGGACGTGGCGCTGGGGATGAAGACCATCTCGGCGCCGTTGAGGCCGAGGGCCCGGGCGCCCTCGGGGAAGTGGCGGTCATAGCAGATGTAGACGCCGACCTTGCCCACCGCCGTCTCGAACACCGGGTAGCCCATGTTGCCCGGCCGGAAGTAGAACTTCTCCCAGAAGCCCTTGACATGCGGGATGTGCGTCTTGCGGTATTTGCCCAGGTACGTGCCGTCGGCGTCGATCACCGCCGCGGTGTTGTAGTAGATGCCCGCCGCGTGCCCGTCCTCCTCGTACATCGGCACGACCAGTACCATGCCCGTTTCTTTGGCCAGCGACTGCATGCGCTTCGTCGTGGGGCCGTCCGGGATGTGCTCGGTGTAGCTGTAGTACTGCGCGTCCTGGACCTGGCAGAAGTACGGTCCGTAGAACAGCTCCTGCATGCAGAAGACCTGGGCGCCCTGCGTGGCCGCGTCGTGCGCGTAGCGCTCGTGCTTCTGGATCATCGATTCCTTGTCGCCGGTCCACTCCGCCTGGAGCAGCGCCCCACGCACGATCCGCGGCATCCGATCCCTCCTGGGTGGGCTGAAGACTGGTCGGTTCGAGGCGCTGAGTGTAGTACGCGGGCGAGGCCCGTTCAGCCGCCGAAGACAGGCTCGATGAAGGCGCCCACGACGATGCCGGCGATGAAGGCGAAGCCCGCGACGGCGACGCTCACGGCCCATCTCCAAGCGCGACCGAGGAGCACGCGGGAGGCGATGGCGGCCACGATCGCGACCGGCGTGGCCACGATGAGCAGGCCCGCCATGAACTCGAGCCACGACCCGCTGCCGGAGGTGCCGCTGAGGAAATAGACGGCCCCGAGGACCGCCCACGTGACCGCGCTCCCCAGGCGCCGCGACGCCGCCGGGGCACGTTCCGCGCCCGCCGTTTTCGCCCGGCCCTGCCGGGGGGCGCGGCCGGCCGGTGGCGTCTTCGCCACCGAGGGTGGCGTGATCACCGACGAGACGATGCCCACCAGGGGCGAGGCCGAGCCGGGCGGCGTCCCCTCCGTGCCGGACATACGGGCCACGAGGAGCGCGATGGCGCCGAGGATGACCGCGGCGAGCCCGCCGAAGACGATGACCGCCTTCAGCGCATCGCCCGGGGGCAACGCGAACATCCCGACGAGCGCGGCGGCGAGCCCGCCGAGGAGCAGCAGCCAGCCGAGGAGCGAGCTCATGACAGGCGCAGCGTAGCGCGCCGGAACCGGTCCGGCCGCCGTTCACTACTTCCTCGGCCTCTTCTCCTTGGGCGGCAGCGAGACGGCGTAGCGCAGCGATCGGTCGAGCCAGGAGCGGAGCGCGTCGGGGTCGCCGAGCAGAGCCGCCGGCGCGACGACGTACTCCTTCATCGGGCGTCCAGGCATCGGCTCGAAGGGCACCGCGCCGGGGAGCGCCAGGAACTCGGTCCGTGCCTCGTCCGGCAGGCGCATCACGAAGCGGTCCTCGTGCAGCCCGGCGAACATATTCCCGTTCACGAAGACGGCCGGGTAGCCGAACATCTTGCGCCGCTCGGCCGGGGCATCCCGCGGGGCCACCTGGTCGAAGAGCGCGACCAGCGAATCGGGGGCCTTCTTCCAGTCCATCGCCCATCCTCCCTGCCCGAATGCCGTGCCATCGCCCCGATGTTCCCACGAGTCTTGCCTCGGGCGGGATCCCGCCCCGCGCGCAGATCCTGCGACCGCTGGGAACGCCGGGATGGGAGTGGGCCGGCGGGGCCAGGAGGGGCCAGTCCTGGGCCCGCCTCTCCTCCATGCCTCCGAGGCATAGAAACGGGCCGGACCGAGGTGAGGCGCGGGCCGATGCCGGGTTCAGGCGCGATCCCATCGCTGTGGAGTATCGTGCAGACGCTGGAGCGGTCTCGCAGCGCCGGGGCTGAGCGCCCGAGGCCCCGCGCCGGATCCTGAGCGCCAGCCCTTGGCGACTCAGGACATTGGGTGGCTGAGCCGTGGGCGCGCGTCCGACCGCCGCCTGTGCGGCTACCATGCTGCCATGACCGTCCGCGTCGGCTGGGTCGAGATCGCCGACGGCGTCTTCGTCAGGCGCTATCCGTTCCTCGACCAGAACATCGGCGTCGTCGTCGGCGAGGCGGGTGTCCTCGTCGTCGACACGCGCACGACCGAGCGCCAGGCCCGCGAGGTCCTTGCCGATCTGCGCGTGATCACGCCGCGCGCGCCGACGGTCGTCGTCAACACCCATGCGCACTGGGATCACTGCTTCGGCAATCGGGCCTTCCGCCCGTGCGCCATCTGGGGCCACGAGCGCGCCGCATCCTTCCTGGCCCA
>JBGPMJ010000255.1:0-3814 GCA_041486935.1 Candidatus Limnocylindria bacterium
GATCCCGTTCGCTCAGCACGCTGCGTGCTCCGGCGTGGCGCTTTGGCCGCGTCGGCATGCCGCTGACGGCCCGATCGCCGCATACCAGCACGCCACGTGCTAAACGGAGGGAAGGAGCGGCGAAGGGAGGCGAGCGCCTACTGCAGGTCGGCCGGGCGCGTGCCGAGCGTGACCTTCAACTCGAGCGTGGCGCCGTCGCGCAGCACGCTCAGGGCGACCTCGTCGCCGGGCCGGTAGCGGACGAGGATGTCCTCGAGGGAGTGGCCCGCGTCGAGGCGCTGACCACCGATGGCGGTCACGATGTCGCCGTCCTTGAGCCCGGCCTTCGCGGCGGGCGTGCCGGCCACGACCGCCGGACGTGCGTCGCTGCTCGAGATCCAGGCACCGTAGTCGATGGGCAGCTTGGCCTGGCGCATGACGGCCGGCGTGACGGCCGTGTAGACGATGCCCAGGTACGGCCGCGACAGGGGCTCACCGGCGAGGGCCTGGCGCATGATCGGCTTGGCCACCTCGATGGGGATGGCGAAGCCGATGCCCTGGGCGCTGCCCGCGACCGCCGTGTTGACGCCGATGACCTGGCCCAACGCATCCACCAGCGCCCCGCCCGAGTTGCCGGGGTTGATCGCGGCGTCCGTCTGGATGAGGTTGCGCAGATGGCGCGGCTGGCCGGTCTGCTCGTCGGTGACGGTGATCTCGCGGCCCATCGCGCTGACCACGCCGGCCGTGACGCTGTTCTCGAACGACCCGAGCGGGCTGCCGATAGCGATCGCCAGCTGGCCCGCCTGCAGGGTCGTCGAATCGCCGATCGGCGCGACCGGCAGGCCGCTGCCGTCGATCTTCACGATGGCCAGGTCGGTGAGCGTGTCGATGCCGTAGGTGCGGCCGCTGAACTCGCGCCCGTCCTTCAGCTTGACGGTCACCGTCTGCGCTCCCGACACGACGTGGCGGTTGGTGAGGATCCAGCCCGAGGCATCGAAGATGATGCCCGAGCCGACGCCGGTGGCAGGCAGGTCGAGGGGGTTGACGCCGCTGCCGCTCCCCTCGCGGGTCGTGATCGTGACCACGGCCGGCGAGACGATGGCGGCCGCTCGCGTGATGGCCGAGTCCTCGTCGATACGGATCGTCGTCGTGCTGGCCGGCTGTCCGGTCGTGCCGCCGGGAGCCGGGGTCGCGCGATCGAGCGCGCCGGAGGCGTCGAGCACGAGGTAAGTGCCCGAAGAGGCCATCACGGCCGCGATCAGGGCCACCGCGAAGAGCTGGCCGATGATGCCGCCGCGTCCGCCGTTCGGGGCACTCGCGGCTGGTCGGGCCAGCGGGTCCGGCTCGAGCCAGCGCGGCGGCGTGGCCGGTTCGGTCGGCAGGTCGGCCCAGCGGGGCCGGGTATCATCGGGCGGTGTGAAGGCGGGCGGGACGGGCGGTGCACTCATGGCTGAGAGCGTGCGCCGCCGGGATTCAGCCCCGGCCTCCGGCGGGTGAAGATTGCGTCACCTCGCGGGGCAGGTGGACGGTCACCTCGGTGCCCGTGCCCAGCTTGCTTATGACGGTCACGCGGCCGCCGTGCATCTCCACGATGGAGCGCACGATGGCCAGCCCGAGGCCCGATCCGCCGGCGCGCTGCTCCATCGCCCGGGAGCCGCGGTAGAAACGGTCGAAGACGTGGGGCAGCTCGGCGCTGTCGATGCCCACGCCGGTGTCGGACACGCGCAGGTCGGCGCCATCGCGGACGGCCTTCAGGCTGATCACCACGCGCCCGCCGGCCGGCGTGAACTTCAGGGCGTTTCCGACCAGGTTGCTGAGCACCTGGCCGACGCGCTGCGGGTCGTGCCGCTGGCGCACCGGCTCCGCGGGCAGCTCGGCCACGAGTTCGACGCCGCGTCGTTTCGCGGCCGGCTCGGCCTGGGAGATGGCGCTCTCGACGACCGCCCGGAGGTCGTCCGGCCGCAGATCGAGGGCGACGAGGCCGGAGTCGAGCTTGGACAGCTCGAGCAGGTTCGTGGCCAGCCAGTCGAGTCGCTCGATCTGCTGGCGGCTGGACTCGAGGAACTCGCCGCTCGCCGCGGGGTCCTCCACGGCACCCTCCTGGAGCAGCTCGTTGAAGGTGCGCAGGGCGGCGATCGGCGTGCGCAGCTCGTGGCTGACATCGGCCAGGAAATCACGGCTCCGATCGCGGTCGCGTCGGATGAAGGTCACCGACTCCTCCAGCCGCTCGGCCATCCGGTTGAAGGCGCCGGCCAGCTCGGTGACCTCCGGCGCGCCGCTGCCGCCCGCGCTGACGCGGGCCCCGAAGTCGCCCTCGCCGAGCGACCGCGAGGCCTGCGTGAGGCGCCGGATCGGCCCCGTCAGGCGGTCGGCGATGACGGCCGAGGCGACCACCGCCACGAGCAGGGCGATGGCCGTGGCCACGAGGAGGACGCCGACGACGTCGCGGATCGCCTGCTGGCGGTACGTGAACGGCTGCGAAAGGCGCAGCGAGAAGAGCCGGGTCGGTGCTTCGGCCCCCGACTGCGACCACCAGCCGTCCTCGATGGCGAACGAGACCGTGGTGCTCGGGATGGGGTCGCGCGCCTGGCCCAGCCCGGGCTTGATCATCGTGGCCGGGACGTCCAGGGTGTCCACCAGGCGGAGCGGCTCGTCCACGCTCAGCGCCACCTCCAGCTTCACGTCCGACTGCGCCACGATCGCCGTCAGCGTGTACAGGAACCCGTTCGGGTCATCCGCTGCGCCGAGGGCTGCGGCAGCCTCGGCCGAGATCGTCGGCGGGTCGGTGGGCAGGACGATCGGGTGCGGGTCGGCCGAGCCGAGGGCGAGCGCGTTCCGCAGCTGGAGCTGGATGAGCGGCGCCATGATGCTCGCCCGCGAGGCGAGGCTCTTCTGCTCCTGCTGCTGGAAATAGTCGTCGAGGAGCCGCGGCAGAGTGGCCAGCACGAGGGCCAGGGCGATGGCCACGACCGCGGCGAAGGCCAGCGTCAGTCGGGCCCGGAAGGTCCGGGGCAGGATCCGTCGCAGCGTCCGCATCGGTGTCGGGCGCCCCTCAGCGCTCGGCGAACGCGTAGCCGACGCCGCGGATGGTGAGGATGAACGCCGGGTCTGCCGGGTCGTCTTCGAGCTTCTCCCGGAGGTGGCTGACGTGGACGTTGATCGTCTTCTCGTCCTGGTCGAGCGCGTCGTAGTCGCGGATCAGCTCGAGCAGCTCGGCGCGGGTGTACACGCGTCCCGGGCGCGAGGCGAGGTGGCGCAGGATGTCGAACTCGGTGGCGGTCAGGGCGATGCGCCGATCGCCACGCTGGACCCGCCGCCGCTCGAGGTCGATGACGAGGTCGCGGTGGCGGATGATGCGGCCGCCAACCGCGTCGCTGAGGTCGCCGTAGGCGCGTCGCAGGAGCGCCTTGATGCGGCTCATGAGCTCGCGCAGGCCGAAGGGCTTGGTCAGGTAATCGTCGGCCCCGAGCTCGAGGCCGATGACCTTGTCCACCTCGTCGTCGCGGGCGGTGAGGAAGAGGACCGGCGCCTTCGAGCCCGTCGAACGCAGGCGCCGCAGGACCTCGAAGCCGTCCATGCCCGGCAGGCGCACGTCGAGGATGACCAGGTCGGGCGCCTGCTGGGTGGCGAACTCCAACCCCTCTTCGCCACTGCGGGCCACGGTCACGGCGTAGCCCTCCTGCTGGAGGGCGTACTGGACGCCGCGCGCGACGGCGTACTCGTCTTCGACGATGAGGATGGTTGCGGACATGCTACCGCCGCATGGTACATCGGTGACCATCTGCTACCATGCCGCCGATCCAGTAACGCCAGTCGCTGCGGCGCCGAATCCGCC
>JBGPMJ010000256.1:0-3809 GCA_041486935.1 Candidatus Limnocylindria bacterium
CCCAGACCTCGAAGCAGAATGCGCTGAAGCTCCAGCAGGCCCAGGAGGCCCTCAAGCTCGCCCAGGACAAGCTGGCTGCCGACCAGGCTGCCGGTCCCAGCTCGACCACGATCGCGGCTGACCAGTCGGCCATCCGGGCCGCCCAGCGGCAGGTCGACAACCTCACGCTCTCGGCGAAGAACAGTGCCGCGAACGCGACCGCGCAGATCGCGTCCGCCAGCCAGAGCCTGAGCGCTACGAAGAACGCCTATGCCCTCAAGGTCGCCGGCGCAACGGCAGCCCAGATCGAGGCGGACCGCGCGTCGGTCGCCAATGCGCAGGAATCGGTCCGCCAGGCGCAGAGCACGCTCGACGGGGCGACCCTCACGAGCCCGGCCGACGGCCTCGTCGTGGCCGTCAACGTCGTTTCGGGAACGATCGCCCCATCAGGATCGGCCATCACCCTCGAGTCCGGGCCGATGGTCGTCACGGCTGCCTTCGCCGAGTCGGACATCCCCTCGATCGAGGTCGGCCAGACGGCCAGCGTTACGGTGACGGCACTGAAGAAGGCCGTGGCCGGCAAGGTCACGAGGATCAACCCCGTCGCGGCCGGCACCGGCTCGTCCAGCGTCGTCACGTACCAGGTGCAGGTGACGCTCGACACCGCCGACCCCGGGATGCGCGTGGGCATGTCGGCCAGCGTGGCCGTGACAACGGCCCAGGCGGCGAACGTCATCGCCGTGCCCTCCATCGCGCTCAGCGGCAGCGCCGGGAGCTACGCCGTCCGGGTCGTCGATGCGAACGGGCAGGCACAGCTCGTGTCGGTCCAGGTCGGCCTCGTGACCAGCTCGATGGCCGAGATCCAGAGCGGCCTCGACGTCGGCGAGACGGTCGTCATCGGCAGCTCGACCCAGCGCACGGGCGGCACGACCACCACCGGCGGCGGCTTCGGCTTCCCGGTGGGGGGCGGCGGGCGGACCCAGCCGTGATGACGCCGCTCCTCGAGCTGGAGGCCGTGCGTCGCGTCTACGACATGGGCCGCGTCAGCGTGGAGGCCCTGCGCGGCATCGACCTGGCCGTGGCCGAGGGCGAGTTCCTGGCCGTCGTCGGCCCCTCGGGGTCGGGCAAGTCCACGCTCATGCACATCCTGGGCTGCCTGGATCGACCGACCAGCGGCGCGTACCGCTTCGCCGGCACGGCCGTGGCCGAGCTGACGGACGACCAGCTGGCCGAACTGCGCAGCCGGGCCATCGGCTTCGTCTTCCAGACCTACAACCTGCTGCCCCGCACGAGCGCGCTCGAGAACGTCGCCACGCCGCTCCTCTACCAGGGCGTCTCGCGCCGCGAGCGGCTGGCGCGGGCGCGGGCCGCGCTGGAGCGGCTGGGGCTGGGCGACCGAGTGGACCACGAACCCAGCGAGCTATCCGGCGGCCAGCAGCAGCGCGCAGCGATCGCCCGCGCCCTGGTCACCGAGCCCCGGCTCCTCCTGGCCGACGAGCCGACCGGAAACCTCGACACCGTCTCCGGAGCGGAGGTGATCGGGGTCCTCCACGAGCTCAACGCGGCCGGCATGACGGTCGTGCTCATCACCCACGACGCGGACGTGGCCGAGGCCGCCACCCGCCAGGTCCACGTGCGCGACGGGAGGCTCGTGGCATGAACGTCGCGGAGCTGATCCGCCTGGCCCTCTCGCGCCTCGGCGCGGCCCGGCTGCGCGCAGCCCTGACCATGCTGGGCGTGATCATCGGGGTCGCCTCCGTGGTCGCACTCGTGGCCGTCGGCCAGGGCGCAACGAGCGGCATCACCAGCCGTTTGCAGGGTCTGGGCACGAACCTCCTGACGGTCAACCCGGGGGCCAGCTTCAGCGGCTTCACGCGCGGCGCGGCGGGCTCCGCCACGACCCTCAAGCTGGCCGACGCCGATGCCATCGCCAGGCTGACCGGCGTGGCCGCGGTCGCGCCGCAGGTCTCGACCCAGGCGCTCGTCGTGGCCGGGACGCAGAACACCACGACCTCGGTCGTGGGCACCACGGCCGCCTACGCGACGGTCAACGCCTTCAGCGTCTGGCAGGGCTCGTTCCTGACCGACCCGGTCGTCGAGCATGGCCTGCGGGTGGCTGTGCTGGGAGCGACGACCGCGGACACCCTGGGCCTCGACGCCAGTGCCATCGGCTCGACCATCACCGTCAACGGCCTGCCCTTCGAGGTCGTGGGCATCATGCAGGCAAAGGGGAGCACCGGTCCGGTCAGCCAGGACGACCAGGTGCTCATCCCCATCAGCACGGCCCAGGGCCATCTCGTGGCAGGGGACAGCGTGCGCTCCATCGGCGTCAGTGTCGCCACGGCCGATCAGATCGAGGCCGTCAAGGCCTCGATCGCCTCGACCCTCGATCAACGTCACGGCCTGGCCGCTGGAGCCACGGCCGACTACTCCATCCAGGACCAGGCCCAGCTGCTCAGCACGGTCGGCGAGATCAGCACGCTCCTGACGGTGCTGCTTGCCGGCATCGCCTCGATCTCGCTCGTGGTGGGCGGCATCGGGATCATGAACATCATGCTGGTCTCCGTCCGCGAGCGGACGCGCGAGATCGGCATCCGCAAGGCCGTCGGTGCCCGCAGCCGCGACATCCTGGCGCAGTTCCTCGTCGAGGCCCTCACGATCTCGCTCATCGGCGGCATCATCGGCATCGTCGTGGGCGTCGCCGTCTCGGCCGTGATCGGCGCCCTCGCCGGCTGGGGCTTCATCTTCAACCCGCTCACCGTCGTTGCCGCGGTCGGCTTCAGCCTGGCCGTCGGCGTCGTCTTCGGCGTCTGGCCCGCTCGGACGGCGGCCCGACTCGATCCCATCGTCGCCCTTCGCTACGAGTAAGGAGACCCTTCCGTGACCGATCTCGCCATGCCCCCCTCCCCCTCGCCGTCTCTCTCGCCGGACGCTGGTCCGGCTCAGGCTCCGGCTCCGGCGTCACCCGTGGTGCCCGCGTCGCGCCCCCGGTCGCGCTCCACTCTCGGCACCTACCTCGTGGCAGGCGCGCTCGTGGTGGCCGTGGCCGGCGTCGCCTTCGCCGCCGGGCGCCTCACGGCACCCACCGGGAATGGCCGCCTCGGCCAGTTCGGGGCCGGTGGCCAGTTCGGGGCCAGTGGCCAGTTCGGAGCCGGTGGCCAGGCGGGCACGGGCGGCCAGGCCGGCCTCTTCGGCGGCGGCCTGAGCGTGCGCGGCACGGTCAGCGGCTTCGATGGGCAGACTCTCACGCTGACGCTCGCCAGCGGTCAGACGACCACGATCCAGCTCAGCGGGAGCACGACCTACCACACCGCGACGACCGCGAGCGCGTCGGCCGTGACCACCGGCAGCACGGTCGTCGTCGAGGTCCAGGGCTTCGGCCGCGGCGGCGCCGACAACCAGGGTGGCGAGGCGCCGAATCCGAGTAGGCCGCCGACGAGCCTCCAGCTCTCGGCCACGGACGTGACGGTGGTCTCGCCGTGACAGGACCGCCGAAGCTGGCACCATGGTCCAGCGATGCACCTGCTCGTCGTCGAGGATGACCTCCGCCTGGGCCGCCTGTTGCTGCGCCTCCTGCGCGAGGACAAGCACGTCGTCGAGCTCGCCCCCGACGCGCGGACGGCACTCGAGTACGTCGAGACCGGGGCGGCGCTCGAGGCCATCATCCTCGACATCGGGCTGCCGGACCTTTCCGGCTTCGAGGTGGCGCAGCAGCTGCGCCGGGGCGGCTCGGCGGTCCCCATCCTGATGCTCACCGCGCGCGACGCGGTCGGCGATCGGGTGCGGGGTCTCGACGCCGGCGCGGACGACTACCTCATCAAGCCCTTCGC
>JBGPMJ010000257.1:0-3766 GCA_041486935.1 Candidatus Limnocylindria bacterium
ACCGGACCAGCCGCGCGCCGTGCGGGCATGCAGGTAGACGGCATAGATGAGCCAGGTCACGAGCGCCGAGGTCTCCTTGGGGTCCCAGCCCCAGTAGCGGCCCCAGGCGATCGAGGCCCACCAGCTGCCCAGGATGATCATGGTGGCGAAGACCGGGAAGCCGATGATCACGGCGCGGTGGGCGACCTCGTCGAGCACCTTGTGCGAGGGGAGCCACGCGTAGCGGTCGCGCGGGCCCTGGACGAGGTAGGCCACGGCGGCGCCGAAGGCCGTGGCGAAGATGCCGTAGCTGATCATGGCCATGGCCACGTGGATGGTCAGCAGGGGCGCGTTGTCGAGGGCCGGCACGAGCGGCTCGATCTGGTGAGGCAGGGTGGCGGCGTACGCCACGAGGAAGAGCGCCACGCCGAGAGGCAGGAAGGCGACGGTGCGGATCGGGTAGCGCCGCTGCAGGAAGAGGTAGCCGGCGAGGATCCCGAAGGCGAAGGCCACCGAGAACTCGAACATGTTGCCCCACGGCCCCCGCCCCACGACGATCGCTCGCAGCAGCATCGAGAGCCCGATGAGGCTGCCGGCCAGCCATGTCCCGGCGAGGGCCAGCGCACCGGCGGTCGAGCCTCGAGCCCGAGCGTCGGTGCCGGAGACGACCACGGAGCCTGTGCCGGCCCCCACCCCGGCGAGCCTGGGGCGGACGAGCGCGCCGCTCGCCTGGGCCAGGATCGTGGCGTGGGCGACATGCAGGGCGAAGGCGAAGAGCAGGCTCAGGCCGCCGGCGACGAAGAGGTAGAGCGACATCGTGGCCATCGACTATGGCTCCCGGGTGCTGGTTGGGACGCGGGTCGGGATCAGGCGACAGCCGCGCCGCCGTCCGGCGGGCCGGCCATGCGGCGGACGGTGAGTGCCGTATCCGCCGCGCCGAGGACGTAGCGGGTGCCGCAGGCGCTGCAGGTCTCCAGGCTCGCCGTGCGCAGCGTGCCGTCCACCGGGCAGCGCACGGTCAGCTCCTCACGACAGGAGGTGCATCTCGCCGTCCGCGGCGGGAACAGGAGGCCGTCGCGCGAGCAATACGGGACGTTGGCCGGCACGATGGCCTCGCCGGCCTCGTCACGCGACACCGCGACCGGTGCGACCTCCGTGGCGCGCGCCCGGAAGCGCGGTCGTTTGGCTGTCTGGTACGCCCAATAGAGGACGAGGATGGTGAGGATCGGAGCGACCAGCCCGAGCAGCAAGGCGAGCGGCAGAAGCAGGGTGACGACGTCGTTCCAGTCCGGCAGGACGAGCTTCGACGTGAGGTCGATGAAGGTCTGGAAGAGGCCTTCGAGGCCGGTCTTGAGGTCGTCCACGGCGGCATCCTAGCAGAGCATCCCGTCAGCGGCCGCGTGGCTCCCGGCGCGGGTTGCCGCGCTTCCGCGTAGCGCCGCGGCCGGGTTGCCACGATATGCGCTCGGGTTCCTCGTCCGCTTCGGAGCCGGGCGCCGGGCGCGCGATCCCGGAGCCCAGCGGCAGTCGGGGACCCCGTCGTGGCGGCTCGAGGATCGCCTGCAGCCAGTCCAGTCGCCTGGCGCGGCCCCCGAGATGGCGCACGCGCTCGGTCAGTGCCCGGTCGTCGGTGACCACGATCGTGCGCGCGCGGTCGACGTATGACTGTTGATCCACGATGGCCACGATGACGTCGTCGGCCGACTGCCGGCCGGAGTGGCGCACCTCGAGGCTCGATCCGATCGCCTCACGCATCGGTCCGCCCGGGTCGGGCGGCCCGTCGAGGACGACGATCGCGCGCACGCCGGCCGGGAGCGCGGCGCGCAGCCGCGCCAGGAGGAGTCGGGCGGCAGTCGGCCCGGGCCCGCCGGCGGTGCGGTGCAGGAGGTTGTTGCCGTCCACGACCACCAGAGCGACCTCGGCGAACAGCGCCTTCTCGCTCATCGCCCTACCATCGCAGCGTGCTCCTCATCGTCGACCTCGATGGTGTCGTCTACCGCGGCCCGATCCCCGTGCCCGGGATGCCCGAGCTGCTGACGGCCCGTGTCGTCGCCGGCGACACGGTGGTCTACGCCACGAACAACTCGCGCTGGCACCGCACCGACTACGTCGAGCGCCTGCGCGGGATGGGCGCGCCCGTGACGCCCGAGGCGGTCGTCACCGCCGCGCGCGCCACGGCCCTCTTCCTCGCGGAGGACCCGGCGACATACCGCTGCGCCATGGTCTTGGGCGGGCCGGGGCTGGCGCGGGAGCTGCGGGACGTCGGTATCCGCACCGTGGCGCCGACGCCCCACGGCCTCGCCGCGCGGCCGGACGTCGTCGTGGTGGGCGTGGACTTCGCTCTGCGCTACGAGCGCCTCAGCATCGCCGCCGAGGCGGTGCGCCGGGGGGCACGCTTCGTGGCCACGAACCGTGATCCTGTCTACCCGGCCGCGGATGGCCTGAAGGCGGGCGCTGGTGCCATCGTGGCGGCGCTCGCGGTGGCCGCCTCGCGTGAGCCGGACGTCGTCGTGGGCAAGCCCGGGCCACGCCTGTTCGAGGCCGCGGCGGCCACGGTGGGCATCCCACCCGGCGCCGCGGTGGTCATCGGCGACGGGCAGAAGACGGACATCCGCGCCGCGCACGCGGTGGGGGCCCGTTCCGTGCTGATGATGACCGGCGTGACGACCGCGGCCCACCTTGCCGAGGTGCTGCCTGAGGAGCGCCCCACCGCCGTGGCGCACGACGCCGGCGAGCTGGCGACGATCCTCGACCGCTTCGCGCGGGAGCATTAGGCCGGCCCGGCCGCGGTCGTCAGGGCCGCCTGGGACGCGGCGAACCCGTCGAACTCCGCCAGGAGGCGTGAGCGCAGCGCCTCGTCGTCGTGCAGGAAGGCGACCTCGAGGGCGTGCCGATCGAGCCGCCAGAGCTCCGCCATCGAGAGGCCGAGGGTCGCGCGTACTCGCGCGTACTCGCCGGTGAGGGTCAGCGCGCTGACGGTCCGATCGTCGGTGCTGAGGGTCGCGGGCACACCCGCCCGCACGAGACGGGGGAGGGGGTGCGCGGCGTAGGACGGGAAGAGGCCGGCCTGCGTCTCGCTCGTCGGGCACAGGTCCAGGGTGATGCCGCGCGTCCGCAGCTCGGCCATGAGTGCGGGGTCGTCAGCGGCCGGGGCGCCGTGGGCGATCCGCGCCGGCTTCACGGCGAGCGCCCGGCGCACCTGTGGCGCGCCGCCCCACTCGCCGGCGTGGATGGTGATGCCCAGGCCGGCCGCTCGGGCGAGCTCGAACGCCTCCGCGTGCAGCAGGGGATCGGGGAACGCCGCCTCCCCACCGGCGAGGTCGAAGCCGGTCAGTCCGTCGCCGAGGAAGCGGGCCGCCTCCCGCGCGACCTCCACGCTGAGGCCCGGCGCATGGGAGCGCAGCGCGACGGCGATGAGCCGCACGACGATGCCCGGCCCGCCCCCGGCGGACACGGCCGCCGTCCCGGAGCGGGCGCCCGCCACCACGGCCGCGATGCAGTCGCGCAGCGAGAGCCCGCGCTCGACGTGAAGCGCGGGCCCCCAGCGGATCTCCACGTAGCGCGTGCCGTCGGTCGCCACATCCTCCACCAGCTCGTGGCTGACCCGCGTCAACGACTCGGCATCCTGGAGGATGGCGATGGGCAGGTCGAAGGCCCGCAGCAGCTCGGCCTGATCGGCGGCACGCTCCGGCCCGACGAGGCGCCGGGCCATGCCCGCCAGATCGACGCCGGCGTCGAGGTTCCGCTCGCGGGCCAGCTCGAGAGCCGTCGCCGGACGCAGCGAGCC
>JBGPMJ010000258.1:0-3753 GCA_041486935.1 Candidatus Limnocylindria bacterium
CTCGATGGCATCCCGCCCGCGCCGCGCGGCGTGCCCCAGATCGAGGTCACCTTCGACATCGACGCCAACGGCATCCTCGATGTGAAGGCGAAGGATCGCGCCACCGGCCGCGAGCAGCAGGTGCGCATCACCGCCTCCTCGATGCTCGCCAAGGATGCCGTGGACAAGATGGTCCGCGACGCGGCCGCCCACGCCGAGGAAGATCGCCGGCGCCGCGACGAGGTCGAGACCCGCAACCAGGCCGACGCCCTCGTCTTCCAGGCCGAGCGCACGCTGCGCGACCTGGGCGACAAGGTGGAGGCCGGTGACCGCGCCGAGACCGAGCGGCACATGGAGGCCGTCCGCGAGGCGCTCAAGGGCAGCGACCTGGAGGCCGTGAAGGCCGCTGCGGCCGCGCTCTCCGAGCAGCTCCAGAAGGTGGCCACGGCCGCCTACGCGAAGAGCGGACCGATCGACTACGACACCCCCGCCGGGGCCGCCGGCGACGGGGCCGAGGCGGGCGAGGCCGAGCCGGGGCCCGGCGGCGCCGGTGAGGCCGACGAGGCGGTCGAGGGCGAGTACAAGGAGGTCTGACGCGGCCGATCCTGCGGGCTCGCCGGCCGCGGGGAGGGTTAGTCCACCGCACGCGCCCGGGACGGGGGTCGCTCGGGCCGCCGAGCGCCTCGTCCAACGCCCGATCCTTGCCAATTGCGGGTGTGGCTGACGAAGGTCGGCCGATCCCTGCCATCGGTCGCGGTGGGTGACGGATGACGGGAACTCGCACCTCGCGAGGATCGGGGTCACGCTTGCGGAGCGGTCTCAACCCCGTCGCTAGGGCCGGCGCGACCGACGGTTGTCGTCCTGGCTGACGTTTGTCAAGAACAGGATCCCCGCGATCGCTTGGTCGGGGTGGCGCAGCCACCGCCTCACGGCCGCGGTGCGCATCGGTAACGCTGCCCGGAAGGTCGCCTCGTGCTGGGCGACGCGGCGCCGCGCGGTTCGGTCCTCGGGGAGGACGAGCAGCCGCGACACGGAATCGACCTCCCAGCCGAGCGCTCGTGCGAGGCCGGGTGCGAGTCGCGTCTTGCGGTCGAGATTCGAGAGCGTCGCCTGGAGGTCCGGGACCGTGGACTTGACCTCGATCACCAACAGCGCCCCGACCTTGGGGAGAAAGGCGAGGACGTCGATCGAGCCGCGTTCCCCGTACTCGCTGAACGACACGTCTGTCCGGACGATCCAGCCTTCGGCCGTGAGCAGCCGGAGGACGCGCTCAACGATCGCGGCATGCCGTTCGTCGCGCAGCCGGTCCAGCGCTTCGCCCTGCCAGTAGACCCGCACCGACAACCGCGCCCCGAGCGCCGCGGCCACTCGCAGCAGGACGGCGAGAGCGACTCGCTCTGCGTGGCCGCCCTCGATGGCCGCGATCGACGAGCGCGCGACCCCTACCTCATCGGCCAGACGCTGCTGTGTCCAGCCTCGGTGCCGACGGAGGAGCCGAAGGTCCAGGCCGATGCGGGTGAGGTCCACCGCCGAGAGTTTGGCGATGTCGACTCACCAACCACTTGGCCCGGAATCATCGGCGTTTGCGTCCAGGCCACTCAGCCCAGGAACAGATCCACCCCGGGAGCCAACACCGCTGCCAGCATGACGATGGCGTAGGCCACGATGAGCGTGACCCCGGCCACCAAGTGAAGCTTGATGTTGACGCCCATGACGGCCATCAGGCCGTAGGGGTTGTCGTAGTTGGGCAGCAAGCCGCGTGAGACTCGCAGCGCGAGCGGGATCGAGAGCAGGATGAGCAGGGTCGGCACGGGCAGGATGCCGGCCATGACGCCGAGCGCCACGACCACGTAGGCGGTGGCGGCCGCGACGCGGTAGCCGGTGACGATCGTCGTACGCGGGAAGCGGACGGGCAGCGTGCCCTTGCCCGCGTGGGCGTCGCCGCGCCGGTCGGGGATCTCGTTGACGTAGAGGATGAGGGCCACGAAGAGGGCCACCGGGATCGACGCCACGACGGGCTCCCACCCGATCGACCCTCCGCTCTGGACGACATAGGCGCCGAGCAGCATGAGCGACCCGAAGCCCACGGCGACGGCGATCTCGCCCAGGCCCCGATACACGAGCTTCAGCGGAGGGGCGGTGTAGCCGAGCCCGACGATGAAGCCAGTAACCCCGATGACCAGCAGGGCCGCCGAGGGCACCAGCGCCAGCAGCACCAGGCCGATGGCAGCCGCAGCCACGAAGAAGGCGGTCGCCAGCGTCGCCATCTGGCGGAAGGTCACCAACCCGTACTGGATGACGCGCGAGCCCCCGCTGAACTGGGTCGGCGTGACGTTGGCGTCGTCCGCGCCCTGAGCGGAGTCGAAGACGTCGTTGCTGACGTTGATGCCGAGCTGCACGAGGCAGGCTCCGATGATCGTGAGCACGGCCGTCAGAGGATCGAAGAAGTCCTGCGAGGCGGCGATGGCGAGGCCCAGCAGGACGGGCACGATGGTCGCACTCAGGAAGGGCAGGCGCGTCGCGCGCAGGGCCAGGAAACCGAGCGAGAGGCGCGGCTTGACGGGCGTGCCGCGCTCCCGCGAGAGGGCGTCGAAGTACTTGCGCGACTGGCCGGTGGCGCGCTCGGAGTACTCGAAGAAGGGCACCTCGGCCTCGTCCCAGCCCCAGGCGCGGTCGGCGGCGAGCGTGACGCGCAGGTTGGTGGCGAGGGCGGCGTCACCCGAGCCGATGACGGTGGCGTGGCCCCAGACCGTCACGTGGCGGCGCTCGTCGTAGCCGTAGCCGGGTTGCGGCCGGATGTGCGAGCCGGTCAGAGAGACCGGTCGGTCCACGGGCACCAAGAACTCGGCCGGCGCCGTAAACGAGGCCGCCAGCCCCTCGGGCTCCACGGCGGCCTCGACCGCAACGCTGACCGGATATCCGGCGTCGTCGACCCAGGTCAGGATGGCGTAGGGATAGGTGGCCAGCTTCTGGAGCCCGGCGCGGGCGTCAAGCTCGGGGGTCGTGCGCATCGGCGCGAGAGTCCTACCCATCAGGCGGCCTCCTCTCCGACCAGCGTCCGCGTCGGAGCCGTGGCGGCGTTGCCGTCGGCCCAGTAGTAGGCGCGACGGGGCGTGATCTCGATGAGCGCCCGCTCGAAGAAGAGCGGCAGGGCGACGCGCATCTTGAGGAACGAGACGATGGCCGGCTCCTTGCGCTCCCAGATGGGCAGCAGGCGCTCCCACTCCCCGTGCGGGTCCGCATCGATCACCCTGGCGTTGCCCTGGATCGTGGCGCGATCGACCCGACCGCCGATGGCCACCGGATCGGTGATCGAGAGCGAGACATTCGGGTTCGCCTTGATGTGCTCGAGCTTGCGGCTAAAGAGGGTCGACGAGGTCAAATAGACCTTCTCGCCGTCCCAGAGCGGGATGAGCGGGTAGGTGATTGGCCGGCCCGTCGCGTCGACGACGGTCAGCTCGCCGACGAGTGCCGTGTCCAGCAGCTCGGCGACGGGGTCGGGGAGGGTAGCCATGCTCCTGGCTCCGCGTGCGGTTTGTGTGCTACCGCAGCATAGCATGTTTCGTCAGGGCGCTGCCGCTCAGCACCGCTGGTGATCACCCCTGTGGCACCTCAGCTTCGACGACGTCACGACGTCCGACCAGGCGCCGAGCCGCCTGATGGCCACGAGCCGCTACCATCGGGCGTCATGAGCCACGCGTCCACCGGCGCCGACGCTGCGTCCCCCAAGCCCGCCCAGATCTCCGCCCGCGGCCTGACCAAGCGCTTCGGCGA
>JBGPMJ010000259.1:0-3743 GCA_041486935.1 Candidatus Limnocylindria bacterium
CGCGAGAGGCGCAGGGCGATGATCGTCGCGGCGGCGATCAGGAGCAGCTGCAGGCCGAGGGCGAGGAGATCGCGCAGCGGCGGCGACAGCTCCTGGTAGGCGGCGACGACGTCCATCCCGCCTAGCGTAGCGGAGGGCTGGTCCGGACGGTGAGCCTCGGGATCAGCCGCCGCTGCCGCTGTGGGCGCCCGTGGGCTGCCGGTGCGCCCGGGTCTCCAGGGCCGCGTCGAGGGCGTCGGCGAAGATCGACACGATGCGATCCACCTGGTCTCCCTCGGCGTGGGCCTCGCAGATGAACCACGGCTCCCGCGAATCGGGCTCCGGCATGGCTCCCCGGGCGTGCATGCCCACGGCTACCGCGTCATATAGGTCGTGGTCGCTGAGGGCCCAGTCGCGGTACTCGTGCGGCACCTGCTCGCTGAACATGATCCCGAACATGGAGGGGTGGCCAGTGAAGACGTAGGGCAGGCCGCGGCTCTCGATGATCTGGCTGAGCCCGGCCTGGACGCGTTCGCCGGTACGGCGGACCGTGTCGAGGGCGTCCGTGTCACGCAGGATCTCGAGCGTCTTGCAGGCCGCGGCGGCGGCGACCCGGTTGCCGGCGTACGTGCCACCGTGGCTCATCTTCTCGGGCAGCATGCTCATGACCTCGCGCGTGCCGCCGAAGGCCGCGGCGGGGTAGCCGTTGCCCATGGCCTTGGCGTACGTGGCGATGTCCGGAGTGACGCCGAAGTACTCGGCGGCGCCGCCCTTCCCGAAGCGGAAGCCGGTCTTCACCTCGTCGTAGTGGAGAAGGATGCCGAACTCGCGTGTCAGCGCGCGCAGGCCCTGGTGGAAGCCGGGCCGCGGCTGGATGGCCTGGGCATTGCCCAGCACGGGCTCGACGATGACCGCTGCGATCTGCTCGCCCTGTCGCTCGAAGAGCCGACGCAGGAAGTCGAGGTCGCTGAAGGGGGCCGGGATGATCGTCTCAGCGACGGCCTGGGGGATGCCGCGGCCCCAGACGAGACCGACCGGGTTGTCGCGGTCGCCCAGCTCGTCCATGACGTTGGGCGTGACGCTGATGAGGGCGTAGTCGTGGACGCCGTGGTACTGGCCCTCGAACTTCACGATCTTCGTGCGGCCGGTGTAGGCCCGGGCGAGGCGCATGGCGTGCATCGTGGCCTCGGTGCCCGAGACGGTCATGCGCACCATCTCGACCCAGCCCGTCAGCTCCTTGATAAGCTCGGCCACGCGCACCTCGTCCTCGCTCGTGAGCGAGAAGACGGAGCCCAGGCGCATGCGCTCGTTGACGTGGTCATCCACGCGGTCGTCGGCGTGGCCGAGGATGGCCGGGCCATAGCCCATGCGCAGGTCGATGTACTCGTTGCCGTCGATGTCCCAGACGCGCCCGCCCTTGCCCCGGTCGACGTAGATGGTGTCCTCGCCCCAGGCGCGGAAGTTGGAGTTCGTCCCGCCGGGCATCGAGCGCATTGCGCGGCGCCACATGGCGAGCTGCTTCTCACGGCGGAGCGTCGGGGCTGGAGGGATCGAGCTCATGGTGCCTCCGGGGTGCTGGATGCGCGAGATTCGCGCCTCACACGCCTTCCAGGTACGAATCACGTCCTCCGTGAGCCGCCTATTCTATGCGATGCGTACACCGCGACGCCAGCCCTTGTCCGCCTGCGATGCGCTGGCCAGCTCGCGGCCACGGTCAGGCGACGCGACCCACGGCGCATGCCCGGCGGTCATGCGAGCGGCCGGATCCACGCTGAGGCGCCTCGCGACGAGGCCTCATCGCGAGGCAGTCGCGCTCGGGTTCGCGGCCTCGGATGCCCGGGAGGCATGCGGCTGGTCGGGGCCGGGTCGCGGCGGCTGCGGCCTCGCCGGCGGCCCCGCGGCGAGGCGGCCCGCGCTCAGTCCGGCCGGGGCCTGACCCAGCGCGGCAGCTCTTCGCGAAGGATCGCCAGCGGCAGCGACCCGTGGCCCAGCAGCTCGTCGTGGAAGGCCCGGAGGTCGAAGCGGTCGCCGTCGCGGGCCTCCAGCTCGTGGCGCAGGGCGAGGATCTCGCGCTGGCCGACCATGTAGGCGAGGGCCTGGCCGGGCCAGACGATATAGCGGTCGATCTCGACCTCGGCCTGCGGGCGCGGGAGCCCCGTGCCCTCGAGGAAGTCCACGGCCCGGGCGCGCGTCCAGCGGAACGCGTGCAGCCCGGTGTCGGTCACCAGACGGCCGGCCCGCATGGCTTGCATGTCGAGCATGCCCAGCCGCTCGCGGGGATCCTCGAAGAGGCCCATCTCGTCGGCGAGGCGTTCGCTGTAGAGGCCCCAGCCCTCTGAGTAGGCGACTCCGGCCAGGCGCGACCCGAAGCGCCGGAAGGCGTGCAGGTCCTCCAGCTCGGTCTCGATGGTGCACTGGAAGTGGTGGCCGGGCACCGCCTCGTGGTACGTCGTCGTGGCCAGCTGGTGGAGCGGACGCCCCTCAGGCTGGTAGGTGTTGATGAAGTAGATGCCCGGCCGCGAGCCGTCCGGAGGGGGCGGGAAGTAGAAGGCGGCCGGCGCCTCGCGCTCCATGAAGGGCTCGACCGGGCGGACCTCGCAGGCGGCCCTGGGGAGCCGCCCGAACCAGCGCGGGGCGAGGGCAACGGCGCGCTCGATCTGCGCCCTGGCCCGCTCGGCCAGTTCGGCCGGGGTCCGGGCGAAGTTGTCCGCATCGTGCTCGAGCGCGACCCGAAGGCTGGCCACGTTCGTGTGCCCGAGCTGGCGCGCGATCTCCAGCCGGTCGCCATCGATCTCGGCGAGCTGCTGCAGGCCGAAGTCATGCAGTTCGCGCGCGGTGAGCGGCAGCGTCGTCGAGGCGAGGATGGCCGTCTCGTAGATCGCCTCGCCGTCGGGGATCGACCATACCCCCTCCCCCACTCGGGCATGGGCCAGATACCCACGGGCGTACTCGAGGAAGCGTGCCTGGGCGGGCACGACATCGCGCTCGAGGGCGGCGCACAGTCGCTCGCGCTGGTCGACGGAGAGCTGGTCGCCCAGCGCCTGCAGCAGCGGCGCTTCGTCTGCCGGCGCCTCGACGGCGCGCTCGGTCTGCTCGATCGTGCGCTCCACGACGACGCGGGCGGCGGTCCGCCCCGAGGCGATCCCCTCGTCGAGGTTGGCCGTGTGGGCGTCCATCCAGGCGGGGTACGCGGCGAGGCGCGACAGCAGGTGGTCGAAGGCCTCGTCGGAGTCCACGACCGTGTAGCGGGCGAGATCGCCCGTGAGCCCCTGTGGCCCGTTGATGTGGTCGAACGAGCCGAACTCGTGCAGGTGCTGCTCGTCCTGCGCGAGGTGGACGCGAGCCACGACCTCGAGCATGCCCAGCGTGACGCGGTCCTCGACCCCCAGCGCCGCCCAATCCACCTCGGCGGTGTCGGCAAGGACCCCGCCCAGCATCGCGCGGTCGGCCGCGCGCCCGGCCGGGCCCGGATCGTCGAGGCGATCCTCGTAGCGGCGGTCGCCGAGCATCGAGGCGTAGATCGGCTGGCGCTCCAGGAAGTAGGCCCAGAATCGGTCGGCGATGGCGTCGACGGTGCTGCGCGTGGCGACGTTGGTCACGTGGTCCTCCCATGGGCGGCCGGCGCGGGCCTGGCGGGCCGGGCCGGCTCAGTCGAAGAGCGGCAGCTGCTCCCCCTGGCGCTCGATCTCGGGGTCGAGCCCGAGGTAGGGCGCGAGGCGGTCGAGGTCGGCGCCCTCACGGGCAACGAGCGCCCGCAGATGATC
>JBGPMJ010000260.1:0-3726 GCA_041486935.1 Candidatus Limnocylindria bacterium
AGGAACCGGGTGCCTACCCGGACGGGTTGTCGCTCCTGCGCGAGATGGCGGAGATCGGCCACCCCCTCTCCGAGATCGGCATCCCCTGCTATCCGCAGGGCCACGCGTTCATCCCCGACGCTGCGCTCCTGGGGGCGCTGCGTGCCAAGGCCGCGTTCGCGAGCTACATGACGACCCAGCTGTGCTTCGACCCGGGGGCGATCGCGACGTGGCTCGTGGCCCGCCGGGCGGAGGGCCTCGCGCTGCCGGCGCACATCGGGATACCGGGCGTGGCCGAGCCACACAGGCTCCTGGCCATCAGCGCGCGGATCGGCGTCGTCGACACGCACCGGTTCCTGGTCAAGAACACCAGGTTCGTGGCGCGGCTCATCCGCTCCGGCGGCTTCTACCGCCCGGACGGGCTGCTCGAGGGCCTCGCGCCGCTCATGGCCGACCCCGCCGCCGGCGTGGCCGACCTCCACGTCTACACGTTCAACGCGGTCGACGTGACCGAAGCGTGGCGGCGGCGCTATCTCGCCGCGCTCCGGGCGGCCCTGCCGGCGTGACCGCCGTCGGGCCACCGGGTGCCCCATGGGTCGCCTGCTAGGCTTGGCCGCGATGCGTGAGTTCGGCCGGCAAGCGATCGCGTTCATCGCCCGGATCGGTGCCGACCCCGCCGATCCCGTGGAGCTTCGGCTGCGCAAGGCGCTGTTGGTCACGGTCGCGCTCATGGTGCTTCCGGCGGGCGTTGTCTGGGGGGCCCTGTACTGGGCGGCCGGCGAGCGGACGGCGGCACTCCTGCCATGGGCGTACGTGATCGGATCCCTGGCCAGCCTCGTGGCGTTCCACATGACGCGGAGCTTCGCCCTACTGCGTCGGGCGCAGCTCCTCTTGATCTTCCTCGTGCCGTTCCTGCTGACGCTGGCGCTGGGGGGCCTGGCCGCCTCCGGCGGCGTCATCCTCTGGTCGCTGCTCGCGCCCCTCGGGGCGGTCACCTTCGACAGCCCCCGCCGGGCGTGGCGCTGGTTCGTCGCCTTCCTCGTCCTCCTGGCAGGCACGACGCCGCTGTCCACGATCGTTCGCCCCGCCGCCGCGACGCTGCCCGAGGGCCTGCTGCTCGCCTTCCTGGCCATGAACATCGGCGCCGTCTCGCTCATCGCCTTCGTCCTGCTGGCGACCTTCGCGCGCCAGCGCGAGGATGCCCAGCAGAAGGCGGACGGTCTCCTCCTGAACATCCTGCCGCCGGAGATCGCGGAGCTTCTCAAGGCCGACTCGCGCCAGATCGCCGAGCAGTTCGACGAGGCCAGCGTCCTCTTCGCCGACGTGGTGGACTTCACGCCGCTCTCGGCGCGCCTCTCGGCGTCCGAGGTGGTGAGCCTGCTCGATCGGCTCTTCACCGACTTTGACGGGCTCGTCGATCGCTATGGCCTGGAGAAGATCAAGACCATCGGCGACGCGTACATGGTCGCCTCGGGGGTCCCCCGACGCCGACCCGACCACGCCCACGCCCTGGCCGCCATGGCGCTCGAGATGCTCGACCTCGTGGCCACGCACAGGCGCGACGACGGGGCGGCCATCGAGCTGCGCATCGGCATCAACTCGGGGCCCGTCGTGGCCGGCGTGATCGGGCGGCGCAAGTTCATCTACGACCTGTGGGGCGACGCCGTCAACACGGCCAGCCGTATGGAATCACACGGAACGGCGGGCCAGGTCCAGATCGCCGAGGGGGCCTACGAGCTGCTGAAGGACGATTTCGTGTGCGAACCCCGCGGTCTCGTGGAGGTCAAGGGCAAGGGCGCCATCCGCACCTGGTACCTGGTGGGCCCGAAACCCCGCTGACAGGAAGGGACCGCCCGATCAGTCGGGCGGTCCCTTCCCCGGAATGACGGCGGGCCGGGCGCTACTCGGCCCGCCGCCGTGATGCGAGATCAGGACGGCGCGGCACCCTGCTTGGCGGCCGCCATCGGCTCGGCCATGGCCATCGCCTTGTCGGCCGGGACGCCGAGCTGCCCGAACAGCTCCATCAGCTCGAAGTAGTGGCGCGTATGCCTGACGCGGTCACCCACGAAGAGCCAGATCATCGCGCCGTGGACCACGCCGCGCTTGCCCGACGCCGGGACGACGCCGCTCGGCAGCGCCAGCGGACCTGTGTGCGTGCCCTCCCAGGTGATCTCGGCCGCCACCTCGTGACCGCTCTCGATGATGCTCGTGAACGTCGGCCGGAGGTCGGGGAAGGCCGTCATCCAGAGCTTCAGCCCCTCGACGATCTCCTCCGGCCCGGTCAGCCTGCGGCTGGTGGCCATCTCCTCATACGTGGAATCGGGCAACAGGTGAGCCTTGTAGGCGGCCCAGTCCTGCCGCGTGAAGGCCGCGACGTGCTCGCGGACCATGTCGATGTGGGACATCACGAGAACCGTGCTCATCGGCGAACCCTCCTGGTCCAGGCCTCTCGCCCAACCGATCCACGGTAGGGCCGCGGAGCGCCGGCTCCAAGAGCCGAAGGTCACCGGACGCGCCGATCAGCCGCGCAGCGCGAGGGCGAAGATCCCGGGGAGGTGCCGCAGGCCGGGGTCCGCCTCGAAGCGGACGAGCCGGGCGGCCAGCCGGTGCGCCGTCCGGTGGCTCCCGAACCAGACCGGCTTGGGCCACGCCCGGAAGGGTGCCCGCAGCACGGTCTTCTCGGCCCGCGAGAACATCAGCGCGTCGTGGACGAAGCCGGTCCCCGACCCGATGTCGCTGCGCGCGTGACCCGGGAAGGCGCACCACGGCGTGACGCCGAGGCCGAAGCCCAGCGCCGACCAGTGGTTGAGCGCGACGGTCCCGTAGCGCAGGTTCGCGATCGCCCGCTCGAGGGCCGCGGCCGTACCCCGGTCGCGAAGCGAGGCCGGATGGACGATGAGCGTCGCGTTCAACGTCCCCCACAACCGCTCGTTGGCAAACTCCACGGCCCGGTCCAGGTACTCCGCGACGCTGTCCGCCTCGATCGTCGTCTCGCCGGAGATGCCGCAGAAGGCCTCGGTCGTGTAGCAGATCTCGTCGCGCGCGGCCGGATCGAGGCCGCCGATGAGCGCCCACGGCAGCCGATCGCGCTCGCTTGAGCCGAAGAGCCGGGCCTCGGGGTGCGCGGCCGTGAACACCTCGTAGCGGGCGAAGGCGCCGGGGTAGTAGGGGTGGCGCGTGGGCATGGCGGCGAGCCGTGCGCCCACGGCGTCAAGGAAACGCTCGCGCCCGGACCAGCCGGCGGGGGTCACGATGACGCGCGATGTCGTGCAGTTGAACCCCGCGTTGTTGGTGAGCATCGTGGCCACGTTGTCCGACTGGTACGCGACGTCGGCCGCGCTCCACGGCCCCGGCACGACGATCACCGGGGTGATGTTCCCCAGCTCCGCGCTGAACGGCTTGTGGAGCAGGGGCTCGTCGCGGAGCTTGCGTTCGTGGCCCTCCGGTCCCGCGCCGTAGACGATCGCCTCGTACGTCCGGTCGGAGCCGGTGATGTGCAGCTCCTCGACGTCGGGGTGGTGGCAGAGGTAGCCGCCCTCGACCGCGCCGCCGTGCACGATGCGCAGGAAGCCCTCGCGGATGAGCGCCGCGAGCCCGGCCTCGAGGAGCGGCCCCAGGTAGGCGTTGACCGGATGCGTCTTGAGGACCACGACGCGGTTCTCCACGAAGAGCTTGCCCAGCGCATCGAGCGGGCCGATCGAGGACACGTTCCCGCCGCCGAGGACGAGGCAGACGGCGCCGGCGTCG
>JBGPMJ010000261.1:0-3717 GCA_041486935.1 Candidatus Limnocylindria bacterium
CCGCGCCAAGGCCGCCCGCCACCGAGAGCGCCGCAAGGTCGCGGCCATCGTGCTGGCGCCAGGGGAGGCGTCCGCCCCGACCGTCTGAGTCGCACCTGATGTCAGTAGTACTGGCACGAAGCGCCCAGATCGGGGCGACGGGGGCCCCTGCATGGCCTCCGCATCCACCTTCAGAGACGTTTTGCCAGTAGTGCTGGCATCTCGCTCGTCAGCGCAGCCCGATAGCCGTCGCCGACGCCCGGGATACCCCGAAAGACGACCGCGCGACAGTAGTACTGACATTCGCGCCGCATGGCGCGCGCGCCATGCGGCCGGCAGCGCGCGCCACGCACGTGACGGCAGGTACCCGCCCCGCCTTACCCCCGCACGACGAGGTTGACTAACCGCCCGCCGACGTGGATGACCTTGTCCGGCGCCTTCCCGCCGAGCGCCGCCTGCACCTTCTCGCGCCCCATGACGATGCGCTCGATCTCCGCCTGCGACAGACCGGCCGGCAGCTCCACCTTGTCGCGCAGCTTGCCGTTGACCTGGATGGGCAACTCGACCGTGCGCGCCGCGACGAGCGCGGCGTCCCACTCGGGCCAGCGCTCGGCGTGGATGGAGCGCCATGGCTCGCCGGCCGCCGCCAGCCGCCGCGACCACAGCTCCTCGGCGATGTGCGGGGCGGACGGGGCGAGCATCAGCAGCAGCAGCCGCACCGCCTCGTCCCAGTCCGCCGTGTCGGCCACGACCGTGCCCCGGTAGCGCATCAGCAGGTTCGTCAGCTCCATGAGCTTCGCGACCATCGTGTTGAAGCGCAGGCCCTGGTAGTCGGCGCTCACCGCGTGCAGCGTGCGGTGGGCCGCGATGCGCAGCTCGCGCCCGGCGGCGCCGACGTCCGCCACCGCCTCGGCGGGGTCGCCGGCCGGACGCCCGTGAGGATCGAGCGTCACGGTCCAGACGCGGTTCAGGAAGCGGTGCACGCCGCCGATGCCGGTCGGGTTCCAGGGGCCGCCCTGGTCCCAGGGGCCCATGAACATGAGGAAGAGGCGGACGGTGTCAGCGCCGTGGCGTTCCACGAGCTCGTCGGGATCCTGCACGTTGCCGCGCGACTTCGACATCCGCTCGCCGTCGGCGCCAAGGATCTGACCCTGGTTGAACAGCCGCCTGAAGGGCTCGCTCTGTTCGATGATCCCGCAGTCGCGCATCATCTTGGTGAACTCGCGAGCGTAGAGCAGGTGCATCACGGCGTGTTCGGCGCCGCCGGTGTACTGGTCGACCGGCGTCCAGCGGGCGACCATGTCGGGGTCGACCGCGCCGCTCGACCGCTCCGGCGAGAGGTAGCGATACCAGTACCACGATGAATCGATGAACGTGTCCATCGTGTCCGTCTCGCGACGTGCCGTGCCGCCACAGCGGGGGCAGTCGACCCGCAGGAAGCCCTCGTCGCGGGTGAGCGGATTCTCGCCGCTGCCTCGGTAGTCGACCTCGTCGGGCAGCCGGACCGGGAGGTCCTCGTCCGGGACCGGCACGATCCCGTCGCGATCACAGTAGATGACCGGGATCGGGGTCCCCCAGTACCGCTGGCGGCTGATCAGCCAGTCGCGCAGGCGGTAGGTGACGGTCGCCTTTGCCCGGCCGTCCCCGGCCAGCTTCGCGACGATCGCGCGGCCGCCCTCGTCGGCGGGCATCCCGTCGTACGGGCCCGAGTTGACGAGGCGCTCGTCGGCGGCGTGGGCGAGGTAGGCCTCGGTCATCGCGTCGACCGCGCTCGCCCCGGGGGCGGCGACGACGCGGAGGATCGGCAGCTCGAACCTCCGAGCGAAGGCGAAGTCGCGCTCGTCGTGGGCGGGAACGGCCATGATCGCCCCGGTGCCGTAGCCACCGAGGACGTAATCGGCGATCCAGATGGGGATCCGCTCGCCGTTGATCGGGTTGATGGCGTCGGCGCCCAGGGCGACGCCGGTCTTCTCCCGGTCAGTCGAGAGCCGCTCGATCTCCGTCTCGGCGCGGGCCTGCGCGACGTATGCCTCGACCTCCGCCCTGCGATCCGGCCGGGTGAGCTTCTCGACGAGCGGATGTTCCGGGGCGAGGACCATGAACGTCGCCCCGAAGAGCGTGTCCGGCCGGGTCGTGAAGATCCGCACCTCGTCGTTGCCCGGCTGGTGGTCGTCCGGGGCCGTCGTGAACACGAGCTCGGCGCCCTCGCTGCGTCCGATCCAGTTCGTCTGCATCGTCTTGACCGGCTCGGGCCAGTCGAGGCCGGAGAAGTCGAGCAGCTCGTCGGCGTACTTCGTGACCTTCAGGTACCACTGGGCGAGGTCGCGCTTCTCGACCTTGGCGCCGCACCGCCAGCAGCGCCGGTCGACGCCCTCGACCTGCTCGCGCGCGAGCGTCCCGTCGTTCGGGCACCAGTCGACCGGCGAGGTCGCCCGATAGGCGAGGCCCGCTTCGAGGAACCGGAGGAAGAACCACTGGTTCCAGCGGTAGTACTCAGGGTCGGCGGTGACGACCTCCGCCTCCCAGTCGAAGGTCGCGCCCATCATCCGGAGCTGGCGCCGCATGTTCTCGATGTTGGCCATCTGCCAGGCCCGTGGGTTGATCCCGCGGGAGATCGCCGCGTTCTCGGCCGGCAGCCCGAACGCGTCGAAACCGATGGGCAGGAAGACGTTCTCCCCGTGCATCCGGTGGAAGCGAGCGATCGCGTCCGTCGGGGTCTTGATGTACCAGTGGCCGATGTGGATGTCGCCCGAGGGATACGGGTACATCGTCAGGAGGTAGAACTTCGGCCGCCGATCGTCGTGGAGGTCGGTGCGATGTAGGCCGAGCTCCGCCCAGCGCGCCTGCCAGCGCGGCTCGATCGCCGTCGGCTCGTAGCGCTCGATGCGCGTGCGGTCTGCGGTTCCGGACTCGGTCACGGTCGGACCTCGAAACTGCGCACCCCCCGCCGACCGGCGAGGGGTGGTGGGGTCGGGACTGGGGTTCTGGTGGAGCTACGGGGGCTCGAACCCCGGACCTTCTGCATGCCATGCAGACGCTCTCCCAGCTGAGCTATAGCCCCGTATCGGAGCGGGAGTATATCGCAGCCGATGCCCGACAGGCTGCCCCCTGTGGCACCATCCGGGCGTGACGCGTCCCGTGCCCGACTACACGCTGCGCCGTTCGGCCCGCGCGAGGAACGCCCGCCTGAATATCCGGCCGGATGGCGAGGTGGTCGTGACGCTCCCCGCGCGCGCCCCGGAGCGCTGGGCGACGGAGCTCCTCGAAGCCCGGCGCGACTGGGTCGACGACCACCGATCGCGGATCCTGGCCGAAGCCGCCCGTCTGGCCGCGCGGCCAGCGCTCGGGGAGGGGCGTCCGGTCCCGCTCGGTGGCCTGGCCCACGCACTCACCGTGGCGCCGCTCCCCGGGGAGCGGCGGCGGACGCGGATCGTCCACGACGACACCGCCGAGCCGACGTTGCGGGTCGAGGTCGCCCGCGACGACGAGCGGACGCTCCCCGGTATCCTCGAGCCCTGGCTGCGCGCCGAGGCCCGCGACGCGTTCGAGCGGCGGATCGCCGTCCGTGCCCGCGATCTGGGCGTCGAGCCACGGGGTCTGGCCGTGCGCGACCAGCGCAGCCGCTGGGGCAGCGCCTCGCGCCGGGGCACGGTTTCGTTCAACTGGCGGCTCGTCCTGACACCGGCCGCGGTCCTCGACTACGTCGTGGTGCACGAGCTGGCGCACCTGCGCGAGTTC
>JBGPMJ010000262.1:0-3709 GCA_041486935.1 Candidatus Limnocylindria bacterium
AGATGCACACCGGCGTCTATGCGGTGGACGAATACCGGGCCTTCCTCGAGGCCCAGGGGATCAGCTGCGCCTGATGAGCGTGTACCGGGGCTGCGACATCCCTCCGGAGCTGTATTTCGACGTGCCGCGTGACGTCTGGATCCGCCCCGCGCCGGACGGCACGCTCACGATGGGCCTCACCGACCCGGCCCAGACGCGTTCGGGCAAGGTCTTGCACATCCTCTTCAAGAAGACCGGCCGCCACCTCGAGGCCGGGCAGAGCGTCGCGACCATCGAGACGGCGAAATGGGCCGGTCCCTTTCCCACCCCGGTCGCCGGCACGATCGCCGAGACGAACGAAGCGACCTTCCGGGCCGACATCCTGATCGCCAACCGCGATCCCTACGGCGCCGGCTGGATCGTGCGCCTGGAGCCGGACGAGTGGGCGCCCGAGGCACTGGGGCTGGTCACGGGCGAGGCCGCCGTGCAACGCTACGAGACCCGCATCGACGAGCTGGGCCTGAACTGCTTCCGCTGTGCCGACTGAGGAGCCGACCATGACCGCCTCGCCCATCCGCCTGCTCGACCTGGCACCGGTCTCGCCGCTGCGCTCCCAGACGATCTACCACGCCGTCGGCTACGCCCTGGGGGCCGACTCGCCCGACACGATCATGCTCGTCTCGCCGAACGCGCCGTACGTCAGCATCGGCCGTCACCAGGACGCCGCCCGCGAGGTGGACCTCCCCTTCTGCGCGGACGCTGGCTTTCCCGTCATCCGGCGTGAGATCGGTGGCGGCGCCGTCTATCTCGACGGCAACCAGCTCTTCACACAGTGGATCTTCCATGCCGACCACCTGCCGGCCACCGTCGAGCAGCGCTTCGCGGTCTACGCCGACTCCCTGGTGCGGACGTACCGCGCCCTGGGCATCGCCGCCGAGCACCGTCCGATCAACGACATCCACGTCGCCGGGCGCAAGATCGGCGGCACCGGCGCCGCGCGCATGGACGGCGCCGAGGTGGTCGTGGGCAGCCTCATGTTCGACTTCGACGTGGCCACCATGGCGCGCGTCCTCAAGGTGCCCAGCGAAAAGTTCCGCGACAAGATCATCCAGTCGCTGACCGACTACATGACCACGATGCGCAAGGAGCTGGGCAAGCCGCCGGCGCGCGAAACCGTCATCGCGGCCTACCTCGATGCCTGCCGCGCCGTCCTCGGCCGCGACATCGAGCGCGGCGAGCTCCGCCGCGACGAACTGGCCCTGGCCGAGAAGCTCGACGCCCGCTTCGCCGGCCGCGAGTGGCTCGAGGAGGCCGGCGGGCTGCGCAAGCCGTTCGTGAAGATCCACGAGGGCGTGCGCGTGGCCGAAGCGGCCCACAAGGCGCCCGGCGGGCTGATCCGCTGCGTGCTCCGCGTGCGCGACGGCCACATCGACGACATCGCCTTCTCGGGCGACTTCACGGCGCGGCCGCCGTCGATGCCGTTCGACCTCGACGAGCTGCTGACCGGGAGCGAGATCTCAGAGGTGGTGGTGTCCGGGAAGATCGAGGATTACTATCGGCGGGTGCGGCCGGAGATCCCGGGCGTGGCGCCGAGCGACTGGGTCGCCGCGGTGATGCGAGCGGCCGAAACGGAAGCGCCGGCCTGAGCCCGGCGACACGGAGGTAGCACAGATGGTCCAGGCATCCCAAACCATGACCGGCGCGGGCGATCTCGACGCCCTCATCCGCGACCGCGTCGATGCGCTGGTCACGACCCGCGTCGACGAGCTGATGGCACTCGAGGCGGCCAGGAAGGCCGCCAAACCCAAGAAGCTGTCGATCATCGCCACGAAGGGCACGCTCGACTGGGCCTACCCGCCGCTCATCCTGGCCACGACGGCCGCGACCCTGGGCTGGGAGGTCGGGATCTTCTTCACCTTCTACGGGCTGAAGATCCTGCAGAAGAAGCGCAACCTCGAGATCGGCACGACCGGCAACCCGGCCATGCCTATGCCGATCACAATGCCGCAGCTCATGACCGCCCTGCCGGGCATGACGCCCATGGCCACCTGGATGATGAAGCGCCAGTTCAAGGATCACGGCGTGGCCTCCATCGACGAGCTGCTCGAGCTGGCCGTGGAGATGGGCGTCAAGCTCATCCCGTGCGGCATGACGATGGACGTCTTCGGGTTCAGCAAGGACGGGTTCATCGACGGCATCGATCCGGTCTGCGGCGCGACGCACTTCCTCGACTGGGCCTCCGATTCGGACGTTTCGCTCTTCGTCTGAAGCGGCGCTCGCCTCGGTTCGCCCGGGCGAGCTGACTCATCGCGGCGCGAGAGCCGCCTTCAGGATGCGGCAGGCGCGCAGGGTGACCCACTTGCTGGGCGCTCCCTGCCGCTCGAAGTCGACCCATGTCTTGCGGTTGTAGGCGTAGCGGTTCACCCAGCGGCCCTTGCGGTCCTGGCGGGAGAGGAGCCAGTCGATCGCGCCCTGCAGGCGCGGATCTCGCGCGTACCCGAGCTCGGTCAGGACCTCGAGCTCCTGGGAGATGTCCGCGATGTAGCCCGAGGGGAAGCCGGGCTTGAACCAGCTCGAGCTCGGTTTCGTGTTGCCCCAACCGGCAGGGTACGCCGCCGTGGCGGGGTCGACGCTGAAGAGGAACTCGATCCCGACCTCGATCGCCCGCCTGACCTCCGGCTCCCGGCGCGCGGGTGGGATGCGGGCCAGCCCGAGTAGCGCCTTGACCGCGCCCCAGGCGCAGGGCAGGTGCTCGTTGGCGACGCAGGCGAAGCCGGGGCCGCTCGTCCCCGAGCGGTAGAAGCGGATCGGGCCCTCGCCCGTGATCGCCCGGGCCTCCCAGTCGATCGCCCTCCTCAAGCGCTCGTCGTCGAACCAGCCGAAGCCGATCAGCGCGCGCAGCAGGTTGCCGTTGAGGCAGTGGACGACGTACGTGTTGGGTGGACGCGGCGCGGTCCGGTCGCCCGAGGCGCCGAAGCCGCCCGATTCGGCCTGCGTGTGGGCGAGCACGTACTCGCAGGCGCGCCGGAGGCGCTCGTCGCGGCCGTCGGCGCCGAGCTGGTCGAGGAAGATCAGTTGCCAGGCGGTGCCGCGGTACTTGGTCGCGTAGCCGGGGCCCGGCTTCACCCACCAGCCGCCCGGGTCCTGGGCAGCCAGGGTGGCGGCGATCGGGTCGGTGCGCATCGCGGCGGCCTGCGCCTCCACGACGTCGGGGTCGTCAGCCGGGCAGTCGAAGAGCTGGCGCAGCGTCATGTGCCGCACCGCCGGCGTCTCGGGCTCCAGGAGCCAGGGCGTCGGGTCCGCGTTCAGGCGCTCGAGCCAGCGGCCCTCCATGCCGTCGATTCTGGCCCCTGCGCGCAATCCCCTACCATCGACGGATGGAACGTGTCGTCGCCTCCGACCTCGAGGGCACCCTGACCGCCGGGTCGACCTGGCGCGGCGTCGGCCGCTACCTGAGCGAGAGCGGCAGCCTGGGCGCGTACCGGCGCTTCCTCTACCCCCGTCTGCCGCTGGTATGGCTGGCGCAACGTGGCTGGATCGACGTCCAGGCGTTCCGCGAGCGCTGGATGCGCGACCTGACCCGGCTGCTGCGTGGCTGGACGGAGGCCCGTATCGACGAGATGGCGGCCTGGGTGCTGGAGCACGAGCTCTGGCCCGAGCGCCGCGAGGCCGTCATCGCCGAGCTGGAGGCGGCACGCGACGAGGGCGCCCGGCTCATCCTCGCCTCGGG
>JBGPMJ010000263.1:0-3704 GCA_041486935.1 Candidatus Limnocylindria bacterium
CATCCGCGACGCTCTGGAACGGCGGGTCTTCGGGGCGGCCGGGGCGCGCATCGTCGTCGAGGCCGCGCTGCGCGGAGCGGAGGCGAGCCTCATCGCGATGTGCGACGCGACCACGGCCCTGGCGCTGCCGCCGGCGCGCGACTACAAGCGCATCGGCGAGGGCGACCGTGGCCCGAACACCGGCGGCATGGGCGCCTTCTCGCCGCTGCCCGACCTCGACGAGGCCGCGGCGGCGGCGCTCGTGGAGCGGGTCCACGGGCCGGTCCTGGCCGAGCTGGCCCGGCGCGGCACGCCCTTCCGGGGCGCGCTGTACGCCGGGCTCATGTTGACCGAGGACGGGCCGCGGCTGCTGGAGTTCAACGCCCGCTTCGGGGACCCCGAGGCGCAGGCGCTCCTGCCGCGCCTGTCGATGCCGCTGGCGCCGCTGCTCTTGGCGGCTGCGACGGACCGGCTGGCCGAGGCCGCGGCGGCGCTGGGCATCGACGGCCCGCTGCTGCCGGCCGACCCCGGGGCGACCGTCGCCGTCGTCCTGGCCGCCCCCGGCTACCCGGCGCGCCCGGCGGTCGGCGCGCCGATCACCGGTCTCGAGGCCGTCGCCCGGGTGGCGCCCGGCGCGCTCGTCTTCCACGCCGGCGTCGCCGTGGCGGCTGACGGTGAGCTGGTCACGGCCGGCGGTCGCGTCTTGACCGTCGTCGGCCGCGGTGAGGACCTGGCGGCAGCCGCTCGCGAGGCTCATGGCGCGGCCGAGCTGATCGACTTCCCCGGGCTCCAGCGCCGGTCGGACGTCGGCCGGCCCATGCCCGCGCCGGCGGGAGCAGCGCGGTGATCCCGCGCTACACGCTGCCCGAGATGGGCGCCGTGTGGACGGACGAGGCGCGCTTCGCGGCCATGCTGCGCGTCGAGCTTGCGGTGGCTCGCGCCCAGGCGCGCCGGGGCCTCGTGCCCGGCGACGCGTTGACGGCCCTCGAGTCGCGCGCCGTCGTGGACGTGGCACGCATCGCCGAGCTGGAGCGGACCACCGACCACGACGTCGTCGCCTTCGTGAGCCAGGTGGCCGAGAGGGTCGGGCCGGAGGGGCGCTTCCTGCACCTGGGCCTCACGAGCAGCGACGTCGTGGACACCGCGCTCGCCCTCCAGTGCCGCGCCGCGGCGGACCGGCTGCTGGTCGACCTGGACGCCGCCATCGCCGCCGTCGCGCGCCGTGCCCGCGAGCACGCCGGCACGGCGATGATGGGCCGAACCCACTCCGTGCACGCGGAGCCGACCACGTTCGGGCTCAAGCTGGCCGGCTGGGCCTGGGAACTCGATCGCGACCGGTCGCGGCTGCGGGCCGCGGCCGACGACCTGGCCACGGGCAAGATCTCCGGTCCCGTGGGCACCTATAGCCACCTCGACCCCGACCTCGAGGAAGAGGTGCTCGGTGAGCTGGGGCTGACGCCCGACCCGGCCAGCACGCAGGTCGTGGCACGCGACCGGCACGCCGCCTTCCTCGCCGCCATCGCGGTGACCGGCGGCTCGGTCGAGCGTTTCGCGACGGAGATCCGCAACCTCCAGCACACCGAGATCGGCGAGGTCATGGAACCGTTCCGGGCCGGCCAGAAGGGCAGCTCGGCGATGCCCCACAAGCGCAACCCGATCCTCTCCGAGCGCCTGGCCGGCCTCGCCCGCCTGCTGCGCGGCTATGCCGCGGCCGGCCTCGAGGACGAGGCGCTCTGGCACGAGCGGGACATCAGCCACTCCTCGGTGGAGCGCGTGGCGCTGCCCGATGCGACGATCCTCCTGGACTACATGCTGGTGAAGTTCACCGGGCTCGTCGACGCGCTCGTCGTGCGCGCCGACCGGATGGCCGAGAACATCGAGCGCGGGCTCGGCCTGCACGCCTCGAGCCGGGTCCTGCTCGCCCTCGTCGAGCAGGGCGGACTGTCCCGCGAGGAGGCCTACGCGATCGTCCAGCGCAACGGCCTGCGCGCGGCGGACGAGCGGCGACCGCTGGCCGACGTCCTGGCCCTCGACGCGGAGCTGACGGCGGCCATCTCCATGCACACGCTCGCCGCCTGTTTCGACGACGCATACCTGCTGCGCAACGTGCCCGCCGTCATCGCCCGGCTCGCCCGGCTCGACCGGCTCGTGCCCGTCGAAGAGGAGGAGGTCGGCCGTGCCGATGGCTGAGGGTTTCGTCCGCTCCGGGAAGGTGCGCGACCTCTACCGCGTCGACGCCGCGCGCCTCCTGCTCGTGGCCAGCGACCGGCTCTCGGCCTTCGACGTCGTGCTGCCCACGGCGATCCCGGACAAGGGCCGCGTCCTGACCGGCCTGTCGCGCTTCTGGTTCGCCCACACGAGCGGCATCGTCCCCAACCACCTGCTCGGGGTGGACCCGACGACGCTGCCGGCGGCCTTCGCCGCCGAGGCCGCCGAGCTGCGCGGCCGATCCATGATCTGCCGCCCGGCGCGCGTCCTGCCCGTGGAGGTCATCGTGCGTGGCTACATCTCGGGCAGCGGCTGGAAGGACTATCTGCGCAGCGGCGCCGTGTGCGGCATCCCGCTGCCGCCGGGGCTGCGCGAGGGCGAGCGTTTCCCCGAGCCGCTCTTCACGCCCTCCACGAAGGCCGAGTTGGGCGCCCACGACGAGAACATCGGCTTCGACGAGGTCGTGCGCCTGATCGGCGCCGGGCTGGCCGAGCGCGTCCGGGAGACGGCCCTCGGGCTCTACCGCTTCGGCGCCGCGCGGGCCGAGGCGGCCGGGATCATCCTGGCCGACACGAAGTTCGAGTTCGGGCTGGATGAGGCGAGCGGCGAGCTGCTCCTCATCGACGAGGTGCTGACCCCCGACTCCAGCCGCTTCTGGGACGCGGCGGCATACGCCCCGGGTGGCCCGCAGCCCTCCTACGACAAGCAATTCGTGCGCGACTGGCTCGAGGGCATCGGCTGGTCCAAGACGCCGCCGGGACCCGAGCTGCCGGCGGAGGTCGTGGCGGGGACGCGCGCCCGCTACGTGGAGGCCTTCGAGCGGATCACCGGCGCGAGCCTCGCGCACTACCTCGCCGACGACGTGGTCGCAACCGTGGAGGAGTCGATCGCCCGATGACCGCCTATCGTTTCGCCGTCGCCGTCATGCCCAAGGAGGGCATCCTCGACCCCCAGGGGCGCGCGGTCGAGCAGTCGCTGCCCCATCTCCACGTGGAGGACGTCTCCGGCGTCCGGGTCGGCCGGCGGGTCGAGCTGACCGTGGAGGCGCCCGACCCGGTCGCTGCTCGGGCCACCGTGGAGCGGCTCGCAGGGGAGGTCTTCTCGAACCCGATCATCGAGGCCTGGACGATCGAGGCGCTGACGCCGGAGGGCCGGCGATGAGGGTCGGCGTGGTCGTCTTCCCGGGCTCCAACTGCGATCGCGACGCGCTGCACGCGGCGCGGCTCGCGGGGGCCGACAGCGAGCTGCTGTGGCATGAGACGCCCGACCTGCGGGGCGCCGACCTGGTGGTGCTACCGGGCGGCTTCGCCTACGGCGACTACCTGCGCGCCGGCGCGCTGGCCCGCTTCAGCCCGATCATGGGCGCGGTGCGCGACCACGCCGCGCGGGGCGGTCTCGTGCTCGGCATCTGCAACGGCTTCCAGGTCCTCGCCGAGGCCGGGCTCGTACCCGGTGCGCTGTTGCGCAACGCCTCGCTCCGCTTCGAGCACCGCTGGGTGCGGCTCTCGGTGGAGCGG
>JBGPMJ010000264.1:0-3669 GCA_041486935.1 Candidatus Limnocylindria bacterium
ACGATGACCGAGCGGCCGGAGTAGTCCACGCGCTTGCCCAGCAGGTTCTGCCGGAAGCGGCCCTGCTTGCCCTTGAGCATGTCGCTGAGCGACTTCAGCCGGTGGTTGCCCGTGCCGGCGATGGCCCGGCCGCGGCGGCCGTTGTCGATGAGCGCGTCGCATGCCTCCTGGAGCATCCGCTTCTCGTTGCGGATGATGATCTCCGGCGCGCCGAGCTCGAGCAGCCGCTTGAGGCGGTTGTTGCGGTTGATGACGCGACGATAGAGGTCGTTGAGGTCCGAGGTGGCGAATCGGCCACCGTCGAGCTGGACCATCGGGCGCAGGTCGGGCGGGATCACCGGCAACACGGAGAGGATCATCCACTCGGGGCGCGTCCCGCTGCGGCGGAAGGCCTCGATCAGGCGCAGCCGCTTGATGGCCTTCTTGCGACGGAGGCCGGAAGTGGTGCGCACCTCGCTGTGGAGCCTCTGGGCGAGCGCCTCCAGCTCCATGCGCTGGATCAGCTCGCGGATCGCCTCGGCGCCCATGCCGGCGCCGAAGATGCGCGAGCCCCCGCGCACGCCGGAACCGTACTTCCGGTCGAGCTCGCGGTAGTTCCAGCCGTCCAGCGACGACTCCATGAGCATCTGGCCGGGCTGGAGCTTCTCGATCTCGTCGCGTGCACGGCGGATCTCGTCGCGCGTGGACTCGGCCTCGCCGCGCAGGCGCTCCTTCTCCGTCTCGAGGGCGGCGTCACGCTGCAACTCCAGATCCTCGACCTGCCGGCGGACGGACTCATGCTCGGCCGCCTCGATGGCCTGGATCTCGGTGTTGACGCGCTCGACCTCTTCGGCCGTCGCCTTCTTGAGCGCCTCGAGGACCGGCTTGCCGCCCTTGTCGCCGGCGGCCACGATGACCTCGCCCGTGGGCTCGAAGACGATCGGCCCCTGGGCGGCTCCCTTGAGGGCGGCGATGGCCGCCTCCGTGCGCTGCTTGGCGTCGACCAGCTCGGCCGTCCGCTGGGCACGCTGCGCCTCGAGCTCCTCGCGACGGGCGGCGAGCGCCACGTTCAGCTCGTCCTTGCGGCGATTGTTGTCGGCGCGCAGCTGGTCCTCGAGCTCGACGAGGGCCCGACCGGCGCGGCCGCCGCGGCCCTCGGCCTCCTCCTCGAGCTGCTGCAGGGCGCGCTTGCGCGCGTCCTCATCCACCCAGGTGACGATGTACAGCGCGAAGTAGAGGATCCGCTCGAGGTTGCGGGGGCTGATGTCGAGCAGGATGCCCAGGCGGCTGGGCGTGCCCTTGAAATACCAGATGTGGCTCACGGGACTGGCCAGCTGGATGTGGCCCATGCGCTCGCGGCGCACCTTCGCCCGGGTCACCTCGACGCCGCACTTGTCGCAGATGATGCCCTTGTAGCGGATCCGCTTGTACTTCCCGCAGTAGCACTCCCAGTCCCGGGTGGGGCCGAAGATGCGCTCGTCGAAGAGGCCGTCCTTCTCCGGCTTGAGCGTGCGGTAGTTGATCGTCTCGGGCTTCGTGACCTCGCCCTTGGACCAGTCACGGATCTGCTCGGGGGACGCGAGCGAGATCCGGATGGCGTTGAAGTTATTGACCTCGAGCATCGTTCTCCTTGGCCACGCTGCGGGCGTCAGCGGCACGATCTTCGGGCGAGCGACGACGTCCCCGGCCGGTGGGCGTCGTCGCGATGGGGCGGTACGCGATCAGTCCTCGAACCCGGCGAGATTGATGCCGCCGAGGTCGGGGAGCGGATAGGCGGAGACGTCCTCGGCGAAGTGGATTTCCTCTTCGTTCTCGTTGAGGATTTCCACGTTCAGGCCGAGGCTCTGCAGCTCCTTGATGAGGACCTTGAAGGACTCGGGCACGCCGGGCGGCTGGATCTCCTCGCCCTTGACGATCGCCTCGTAGGTCTGGACGCGGCCCATGACGTCGTCGGACTTCACGGTCAGCAGCTCCTGCAGGATGTTCGCCGCGCCGTAGGCCTCGAGCGCCCAGACCTCCATCTCACCGAAGCGCTGGCCGCCGAACTGGGCCTTGCCACCCAGCGGCTGCTGCGTGATGAGGCTGTAGGGGCCGGTCGACCGGGCATGGATCTTGTCCTCGACGAGGTGGTGCAGCTTCAGCATGTAGATGTAGCCCACGGTGATCTCGTGGTCGAAGGGCTGGCCGGTGCGCCCGTCGCGCAGTTCCGTCTTGCCCGTCTCGGGCAGGCCGGCGGCGACAAGCTCGCCCCGGATCTGCTCCTCGGTGGCGCCATCGAAGACGGCCGTGGCGGCCATCATCGGCCGGCCGGTTTCGAGGCTCCTCTCGTGGAGCGCCCAGCCCAGGTGCGTCTCGAGGATCTGGCCGATGTTCATGCGGCTGGGCACGCCGAGCGGGTTGAGGATGATGTCGACGGGCGTGCCGTCGGGCAGGAAGGGCATGTCCTCCTGGGGCAGGATCTTGGCCACGACGCCCTTGTTGCCATGGCGACCGGCCATCTTGTCGCCCACGGAGATCTTGCGCTTTGCGGCGACGCTGACGCGGATGAGCTTGTTGACGCCGGGCAGCAGTTCGTCCCCGGCTTCACGGCTGAAGACTCGCACATCGACGATCTTGCCCCGCTCGCCGTGCGGCAGCCGCAGGCTGGAGTCCTTCACCTCGCGGGCCTTCTCGCCGAAGATGGCGCGCAGGAGCCGCTCCTCCGCCGTCAGCTCGGTCTCGCCCTTGGGCGTGATCTTGCCCACCAGGATGTCGCCCGGCTGGACCTCCGCGCCGATGTAGACGATGCCGTCCTCGTCGAGGTCCTTGAGCGACTCCTCCCCGACGTTCGGGATGTCTCGCGTGATCTCCTCGGGGCCGAGCTTCGTGTCGCGCGACTCGACCTCGTGCTTCTCGATGTGGATGCTCGTGAAGAGGTCCTCGCGCACCAGCCGGTCGCTGATGACGATGGCGTCCTCGTAGTTACCGCCCTCCCAGCTCATGAAGGCGACCAGGATGTTGCGGCCGAGGGCCAGCTCGCCGCGGTCGGTCGAGCTCGAGTCGGCGAGCGGATCGCCGGCCTCGACGCGCATACCGACGTCGACGACCGGGCGCTGGTTGATGCAGGTGCCCTGGTTGGAGCGGACGAACTTCTCCAGGCGATACTCGTCGAGGTCGCCGGCGTCCGTCTCGACCTGGATGCGATCGGCGGTGACGCTGGTGACGACGCCCGGGCGGCGGGCGGTGACGACCTGGCCCGAGTCGCGTGCGGCGCGCGCCTCCATGCCCGTGCCCACGATGGGCGCCTCGGGCTCCAGGAGCGGCACGGCCTGGCGCTGCATATTCGAGCCCATGAGGGCACGATTGGCGTCGTCATGCTCGAGGAAGGGAATGAGCGCGGTGGCCACCGAGACGACCTGCTTCGGGCTGACGTCCATGAACTCGATCTGGGTCGGACGCGCCTCGGGGAACTGGTCGAGGTGGCGCGCCGGCACGCGCTCGTCGGCGAAATGGCCCTCGTCGTCCAGCCGGGAGTTGGCCTGGGCGACGTAACGCTCCTCTTCGTCGGAGGCGTCGAGGTAGACGATCTCGTCGGTGACCCGCGGCCGGATGGGGAAGGCGTCGGCCTTCTGCTTCTTCAGCTCGGCCACGGCCTCCTTCGTGAAGCGCTCGCCCTTCTTGAGGACGACCGTGCCGGACCTGGCGACGAGG
>JBGPMJ010000265.1:0-3657 GCA_041486935.1 Candidatus Limnocylindria bacterium
CAGGACGAGCCGCTCCCCCGCTCCGGCGCCGGCCTCGACGAGGTCGCGCCACGGGGAGGCCGGCCCCTCCGCGCCGAGCAAAGCCTCGGGCGCGCCGAGCGCCACCTCGCGCGCCCCATCGCCCTCCGCCAGGCGGGCCCAGGTGTAGGGACGGGCGTCGGTCGCCGGCTCGGCTGCCTGAAGTCGGTCGGTCGCCGGCAGGCCGTCGGCGCCCAGATCGGCAAGCGCGGCCAGCAGCGCCCGGGTGAAGGCGTTCGGCTTCACGCCCTCGGCCACCCGCCAGGCGTCCTCCTCGGCACGCAGGGCATCGAGCAGGAGCGCGCGCCGCAGGTCGGGATCCGTCACGGCCCCGGACGGCGTGCGCAGCGCGTGCACCGCGAGGCGGTTCTGGGTCAGCGTGCCCGTCTTGTCGGTAAGGATGAGGTCCACCGCGCCGAGCGTTTCCTCGGCGTTGAGATGCCGCACCAGCACGCCGCGGTGCAGCAGGCGGAAGGCGCCCAGGCCGAGGATGACCGCGAGGAGGATGGGCGGCTCCTCGGGGATGGCCGCGATGGCCGCCGAGATGCCCGCCAGGACGTTCTCACCGATCGGGTTGCCGCGCAGGAAGCCGAGCCCGGACGTGATCCCGATGAGCCCGATGGCGACCACGAGCAGGATGCGCACGAGCCGGTCGAGCTCGCGTTGGAGAGGCGAACGGCGTCGCTCGTCGCCCTCCAGGCCGCGGGCGATCGCGCCGACCTCGCTGGCGCCGCCGATGGCCACCACGATGCCCTCGGCGCGCCCGGCCACGGCGCTCGTGCCGGCGAACGCGATCGAGCGCCGGTCGGTCAGCGGCGCGTTTCGCGCGTCGGGTTCAGTGCTCCCGGGCTCGGGCAGCGACTCCCCGGTGAGGAGGCTGCGGTCGAGCTGCAGCCCCTCCGCGCGGATGAGGCGCAGATCGGCCGGCACAACGTCGCCGGAGCGCAGCAGCACGACATCGCCGGGCACGAGGTCGGCCGCCGGGATGTCGTCCACGAGACCGGCGCGTCGCACCCGCGCCATCGGCGCGCTGGCCTCGCGCAGCGCCTCCAACGCCCGCTGGCCGCGGTACTCGGTGACCACATCCGCCCCGACGATGGGCACGAGGCCGACGAGCACGAGGAGGCCGTCACGCACCTCGTTGAGCCAGACGGCGAGGATGCCGGCCACCGCGAGCAGGATGACGAACGGCTCGGTAGCCGCGTCCACGACCATGCGCACGATCGACTCGTGCTTCGCCGGCTCCAGCTCGTTGGGGCCGGTGAGCGCTGCCCGGCGGGCGGCCTCGGCGGTCGATAGCCCGGCGGCGGGGTCGACCTCCAGCGCCCGGGCGACCTCGAGCGCGGGCAGGGCGTGGGGATCGGGAACGGCCAGGGCGAAGGTCACCCGCCTATCGTGCCGGGTTCCGCGCCGGGGCGTCGCCGGCCGTCCGCCCCGGCCGGGCGGGACGGGCCGCGACGGGCCTGTATGAGTCCCACTCATGCAACCCGGCCGATCCGAGCGTGGCTACGTCTCACTGACCCCGAGTGGTGGGTAGCCAAGCGTGGTTTCGTCGGCCTGGATGAGCACCACTCATGCCGCCCCCTGGGACTCGGGCCGGTGCTACGGTTCCGGCGTGCAGGTCCACCTCCTCGACGCGACCTACGAGATCTTCCGCGCGCATTTCGGCCGACCGCCGTCGAAGGCGCCCGACGGGCGCGAGGTGGGGGCCACCATCGGCGTGGTGGAGAGTGTCCTGGGGTTGCTGCGCGAGCCGGGCGTGACGCATCTCGCCTGCGCCACCGACCACGTCATCCGCTCCTGGCGCAACGAGCGCTGGCCCGGCTACAAGACCGAGGCGGGCATGCCGCCCGAGCTGCTGGCCCAGTTCCAGCTCCTCGAGGACGCGCTGCGCGCCTGCGGGCTGGTCGTCTGGCCGATGGTCGAGTACGAGGCCGACGACGCCATCGGCGCCGCCGCGGCACGCTGGGGTTCCGACCCGGCGGTGGAGCGCGTGGTCATCCTCTCGCCGGACAAGGACATGACCCAGTGCGTGCGCGAGGACGGGCGCGTCGTGTGCTACGACCGGCGCAAGGGGTTGCTCGTCGACGCGGACGCCGTGCGTGCCAAGTTCGGCGTCTCGCCGGCCTCGATCCCCGACTACCTCGCGCTCGTCGGCGACAGCGCGGACGGCTTCCCGGGCGTGCCCGGCTGGGGCGCCAAATCCGCCGCGGCAGTCCTGGAGCGGTACGAGCACCTGGAGGCGATCCCGGAGCGGGCCTCGCAGTGGGACGCCTCCGTGCGTGGGTCCCTCACCCTCGCCGCCAACCTGCGCGACCACCGCTCCGAGGCGTTCCTCTTCCGCGAGCTGGCCACGCTCTCCCTGGACGCGCCGATTCCTGAGTCACTCGAGGACCTGCGCTGGGGGGGCGTGCCGCGGGCAGCGTTCCTCGCTCTCGTCGACGAGCTGGGGGCGCCGCATCTGCGCGGCCGCGTGCCGCGCTGGGCGAACTAGAGAGAGGGCCGTCCGTCCTCAGTCGCCAGCGGCCATCCTGCGGCGCGGATCATCTCCCCGAGGCATGGTTTCGCGCTCAGCCGGCGCCGCCCGGGGCCGCGAACTCCCGTGGCGCCGGAACGATCTTCCCGAGGCATGGTTTCGCGCCCAGCCTCTTGCCGGCGCCGCTCAGTGACGCCCGAAAACCGCCTCAGCGCAGGAGCCATCTCCACGGGGAATGGTTTCGCGCCCTGCCGAGAGCCGGCCGGGGTCAGCGGTCGCTCTGGCGCCGGAACCATGTTCCCGAGGCATGGTTTCGCGCGAAACGCGGGTTCAGGCTGCCCGACGCGACCGTCCCTCTCCCCGCCCCCCGAACGCGCGGAGACTCCCCAGCCCGGCTGCCCACAGTCAAGGGCCAGACGTCCTCACGCGCGGGCTCGGAGCCTCGTCAGGGCGGCGGCGTTGCCGCTGGCGATGACCGACTCCCCGGCGGCGAAGCGGCGATCGTCGATCGGACTCGCCTCGTAGCCCGGGGTGTGGACGCCGTCGCCGCGGGCGATGGCCAGCACGACCACGCCGTCGGCGCGCAGCTCCCCGACGCTGCGCCCCTCGAGACCGCTGCCCCGGGTCACGGGCAGGGACTCCAGGCCGAGCGCGGGCTCGCGATGCGACAGCGCGGCGTCGAGATAGTCGACGACGGCCGGTCGTATCGCCTGCTCGGCCAACCGATGGCCGGCCATGACGTAGGGCGAGACGATCCGGTCGGCGCCCGCCCGCAGCAGCTTCTCCTCGGCGTCGAGCGTGTTGGCGCGCCCCACGATGACGAGGTTCGGGTTCAGCTCACGTGCGGAGAGGATGACGTAGACGTTGTGGGCGTCGGTGTCGAGCGTGGTGATGAGGCCCCGGGCTCGCTCGACGCCCGCCTCCTGCAGGACCGCGTCGGTCGTGGCGTCGCCCAGCACCACCGGCAACGCGTCGCCGCGGGCGCGCTCCAACGAGGCCTGGACGAGATCGACGACGACGACCGTCTCGCCGGCATGGACCAGCTCGCGGGCCACGGTCGCGCCCACGCGCCCGTACCCGCAGAGCACGAAGTGGCCGCTCAGGGCGGCGATCCGATCGCGCATCCGCTTCTCCTCGCGCCTCCCGCTCGTGACCTCCTCGAC
>JBGPMJ010000266.1:0-3647 GCA_041486935.1 Candidatus Limnocylindria bacterium
CCTGCGCGCCTTCCCGTCGCTGCGCTGGCTCATCGGCCAGGGCCCGCTGGACACGACACCCGAGCTCGGCTCCTGGCGTGGCGAGGTCGACTGGTGGGTCTTCGGGGACGGGCAGCTGGGCATGGCCACCGTGACGGTCAGTGGACAACCGGGGGGCTGGCCCGTGAGCGGCCTGCAGGCCACGCTGCGGGCCCGCCTGACCGCGCTCGACCGGGATGCGCCCCAGGCCGTCGGGCCTCCAGGCCCGTGAGGCCTGGACCGGGTAGGCTTCGGACATGGCGGGGTTCGTGTCGGATCGGGGCGGCGTGAAGTGGGACCGGGCCGCCCGCTACCTCAAGATCGCCATGGTCCTGCACGCACATCCGGAGGGCATCTCGGCGCGCGACATCGCCGAGCGGATCGGCGTCTCGAAGCGCACCGTCTATCGCGACCTCGAGTCGATGAGCGTCGACGCGGCGTTGCCCATCTGGCAGGACGGCGGCCGGTGGGGCCTTGAGGCGGGCGCCTTCCTGCCGCCGCTGAACCTGACGTTGCACGAGGCGATGACGCTCTTCCTCGCCGCCCGAGTGTTGGCCAAGGCCAGCGACGAGCAGGACACCGAGCTCATCGGCGCTTTCCTCAAGCTGGCCGAGATCCTGCCGCCGGTGCTGGCCGAACACGTCCGCGCCACCATCGACGCGTTCGTCGCGACCGTGGCCGCCGACGAGCGCTTCACGCGCGTGCTGCGCGTGCTGACCGAGGCCTGGGCGCAGCGGCGCGTGGTGGCGATCGCCTATGACGCCGGCGTCTACGACCCGGGCAAGGGACCGCGTCGGACGCGCGTGCGACCGTACCTCATCGAGCCCTCCGCGCTGACCCACGCGCTGTACCTCATCGGCTGGGACGAGGAGCGCACTGCGCGACGCACCTTCAAGGTCGAACGCATCCTCGAGGCGGCGCTGACCCCCGAGACGTTCGCCCCGGACCCCGACTGGGATCCGGTGACCGCGTTGCGCGACGGCTGGGACATCATCGCCGACCAACCGGTCGTGCCCATCGCCGTGCGCTTCGGCCCGGCGGTGGCCAAGCGCGTCGCCGAGACGCGCTGGCACCCCAGCCAGCGCCTGGAGTGGCGCGGCGACGGTTCGCTCGTGTGGCGCGGCCGGGTCGCCGGCACGCACGAGGTACGCGTCTGGATCCTGGGCTGGGGCGCCGACGCCGAGGTGCTCGAGCCGCGCTCGTTGCGAGACGAAGTCGCCGCGGAGCTGCGGCGCGCCGCATCGGCCTACGGGGCGTAGGGGGCCGTAGCGGGAAGCGGCTCCGGCAGCGCGGCTACGAGCCGGCCGCGACCCCGGGTCGTGTCGCGGCTCGCACGAGCCGTGCGAACCAGTGGCGCCAGAGCGCCTCGTGCAGGTCCCGCGAGCGGGCGGTCGCGAGGCCCACGTGGCGCAGCGTTAGGTGCGTCCGGTGGCCATGGTCGATGGCATCGAAGGCGACCACCGATGGCGCGCCAAGCGACTCGTCCGGGTAATCCCAGCTGAAGCTGACGTGCTGCGGCGGGTCCAGGGCGATGACCTTCCCGACCACCTCCGCCTCGCGCAGCCGCAGCCGCACGGCGCCCCCCACGCGCGCCTCGAACTCGGCCCCGTCGAGCCAGCGCGCCAGCCCCGCCGCAGATGAGACAAGCGCGAAGACAGCCTCCCGCGGGGCGTCCACCTCGGCCTGGAGCTCGACACGCGTGTCCATGGCGGCAACGATACCCCGCCTCGGACGGCCGGGAAGCGGCTAGACCGCCTTCACCGCCGAGATCAGCGCGGCCAGGCCGGCCTTGGCGTCGGCGAAGAGCATGCCCGTTTTGGGGTTCGTGTACAGCTCGTTGTCGATGCCCGCGTAGCCCCGACCCATGGAGCGCTTGATGACGACGATGCTCCGGGCGTGATCGACGTCGAGGATGGGCATGCCCGAGACCGGCGAGCCCGGCCGCCGCGCGGCTGGATTGGTCACGTCGTTGGCACCGATGACGAGGGCCACGTCCGCCCGCGCGAACTCCGGGTTGATCTCCTCCATCTCCTTGAGCTGAGGGTAGGGCACGTTGGCCTCGGCGAGCAGGACGTTCATGTGGCCGGGCATCCGGCCGGCGACGGGATGGATGGCGTATTTCACGTCCACGCCGCGCGCCTCGAGCAGCTCGGCCAGCTCGCGCACGGCGTGCTGTGCCTGGGCCACGGCGAGACCGTAGCCGGGCACGATGATCACGCTGCTCGCGTAGGCCAGCTGGATGGCCACGTCGTCCGGGGTCACCGCGCGGACCGAACCGCCGGCCTCCGTGAAGGTCGCGACCGTGCCCTCGCCGCCGCCGAATCCGCCCGCGATGATGTTCCTGATCGAGCGGTTCATGGCATCCGCCATGAGCTTGGTGAGGATGCCACCCGAGGCGCCCACGAGCGCGCCGGCGATGATCAGCACCGGGTTGCCGATGACGAAGCCGGCCATCGCCGCGGCCGTGCCCGTGAACGAGTTCAGCAGTGAGATGACGACGGGCATGTCCGCGCCGCCGATGGGCAGCACCATGGTGATGCCGAACAGCAGACCCGCCGCGACGATGCCGCCGAAGATGACGAGGGTCCAGGTCGAGGCGCCGCCCGCCTGCCAGGCGTCCCAGACCAGCGCCCCGGTGCCGGCGACGACCACGGCCGCCAGCGCCACGGTCACCAGGCGGCCGGCGGGGATCATGATCGGCTTACCCGAGATGAGGCCCTGCAACTTGCCCGCGGCGATGACCGATCCGGAGAACGTGACACAGCCGATGACCGCGCCGAGGACGACGAAGATCGTCTCGTCCACGGTCGCCTGCCCCTGGTTCGAGATGCGCAGGTAGTCGTCGATGGCGACCAGCGCCGCCGCGCCGCCACCCACCGCGTTGAAGACCGAGACGAGCTGTGGCATGGCGGTCATGGCCACATTGCGCGCGGCGTAGAGCCCGAAGCCGCCGCCGATGAGGAAGCCGACGAAGATGACGATCCAGGCCGCCGTGGCCAGCCCCCCCTGCCGCGTGGCCAGGTAGAGCAGCGTGGTGCCCACGGCGATGGTCATGCCCAGCGCCGAGACGCGGTTGCCGCCGCGCGCGGTGGCCGGCGAGTTCATCTGGTGGAGGCCGATGACGAACATCGCCGCGCCGGCCAGCCAGGCGAAGAAGACGACCGTGTAGAGCCACTCCGGGGACATCACTCACCCTCGGATGGGGTGGCCGCCTTCGGGGCGACCGGCTTCTTCCGGAACATCTGGAGCATGCGATCGGTCACGACGTAGCCGCCCACGACGTTTGCGGCGCCGAAGACGACGGCCACGAAGGCGAGCACGTAGGAGAGCGGGTTGTCGGCCTCGGCGGCGATGAGCATCGCGCCCACGAGCACGATGCCGTGGATCGAGTTGGCGCCCGACATCAGCGGCGTGTGCAGCGTGGCCGGGACCTTGCTGATGACCTCGAAGCCGACCAGGATGGCCAGCGTGAAGATGGCCAACGCGCTGAGGAGCTCGGAGTTCATGCGCCGCCTCCCGTGGTTGCCGGCGCCGGCGCAGGGGCCGGCGCGGCCGCGGGCTCGAGGAGCTTGCGCGTCGCCTCCTGCACCACGGCGCCGCCGTGGGCGATGACGGTGGCGGCCGTGATC
>JBGPMJ010000267.1:0-3646 GCA_041486935.1 Candidatus Limnocylindria bacterium
GGTCAGATAGCGCGACTCCGCCACTGAGACCTCCGTTGCCGACTCTTGCGGTCGGATATATTGATTATACAATCAATATTGACAATATAGTTTGGTCGTCGTACGATCATCGCAAGTCAGCCTGCCTCGCGACCGCGCTCCGCGTCATCGCCGATGGCTGGGTCCGCCAGCCGATCCGTCAGATAGCCTCGAGGAGAAGATAGCCGTGAGCACCAACGCCGTGCAGGACGCCGCGACGAGCGGCCTCGAGGGCCTCGTCGTCGCCCGCACCGAGCTCAGCGATGTCGACGGCCAGCGCGGCCAACTCACCATCCGCGGCTTCGACGTCGAAGAATTGGCCGGCCGCGCCAGGTTCGAGGAGGTGGCCTACCTGCTCTGGTTCGGCCAGCTTCCCAGCGCCGACGAGTTGGTCCGCTTCCAACAGCAGCTCGCCAGCCAGCGATCGCTACCTCGGGAAGTGCTGGTCGCGGTCGAGCTCGCGGCCGAGCGGCTGGGTCCGATGGACGCGCTGCGCTTCGCCGCCGCCGCGCTCTCGGCCGACGACCCCGCCCCGGCCGACGATTCTCACCAGGCCAATCTGGACCGCGCAATTCGGCTGGTCGCCCGGGTCCCGGTCATCGTGGCGACCCATCATCGACTTCGCAGCGGCCAGGCCCCGGTTGAGCCGCGGGCCGACCTCGCCCTAGCGACGAATTTCCTCTACCAGTTGACCGGCCAGACGCCCGGCCCGGCCGAGACGCGAGCGCTCGACACCTATCTCGTCACCATCTCGGACCACGGCATGAACGCGTCCACCTTCACCGCCCGGGTGATCGCTTCGACCGCCTCAGATATGGTTTCGGCCGTGACCGGCGCGATCGGCGCGCTGAAAGGGCCGCTCCACGGCGGCGCGCCCGGGCCAGCGCTGGAGATGATCGAGGCGATCGGTCAGGCTGACCGCGCCGAAAGCTGGATGCGGTCGGCGGTGGATCGCGGCGAGCGCCTGATGGGCTTCGGGCATCGCGTCTACCACGCCTACGACCCGCGTGCCGCCGCCCTGCGCAAGGTGGCCGAGGGCATGAGCGGCATGGCCGATTGGCTCGACCTGGCGGTGAAGGTCGAGGACGTGGCCCTGCGCGTGCTGGCCGAGCTGAAGCCGGACCGCATCCTCAAGACCAACGTCGAGTACTACGCCGCCGCCGTGCTGCAGGGCGTGGGCCTGCCGCCCGACCTCTTCCCCTCCACGTTCGCCCTCGCGCGGCACGCCGGCTGGACGGCGCACTGCATCGAGTACGCGGCGGACAACAAGCTCATCCGGCCCGACGCCCGCTACACCGGCCCGGGGGAGCGGCCGCTCCCCGTCGGCTGAGACGGCCATCACCCCGGTACGCCCGCGGCGACGTCCTCCGGGTCGGCGACGCGCCGGGGCAGCTTGTCCACGAGCGGCTCTGTCCACGCCCAGGCCGAGCCTTGTCGCGCCGCCTCGGTGACCAGCGGCAGCCCGAAGATCTTGATGAACCCGACCGCGGAGGCGTGGTCGAAGCGGTCCTCCGCCTCGTACGTCGCCAGCGCCCGGTCGTACAGGGAGAGGTCGCTGCGCCGTCCCACGACGGCGAACGAGCCGCGCTCCAGCCGCAGCCGGACCTCGCCGGAGACGACGCGCTGGGACGAGGCGACGTACTCGCGCAGGTCGCGGCAGAGGGCGCTGAACCAGAGCCCGTCGTAGGTGGCCTGGGCCAGCTCGTCGGACACGAGGCGGTTGAAACGCAGCTGCTCCTTGGAGAGCGTCAGGCCCTCCAGCGCGCGGTGCGCCGCATGCAGCAGCACGGCCGCCGGAGCCTCGTAGATCTCGCGGCTCTTGATGCCCACCAGGCGGTCCTCAACGTGGTCGATGCGGCCGACGCCGTGGCGCCCGGCCAGCTCGGACAGCCCGTCCACGATGGCCAGCGGTTCGATGCGGATCCCGTCCAGCGCGACGGGCACGCCGTGTTCGAAGGCGATGGTCACCTCGGCTGGGACGGCCGGGGCACCGGCCGGATCGGTGGTCCACTGGTAAACGTCGGCCGGCGGCGTCGCCCAGGGGTCCTCCAGGACGCCCGTCTCGATGGAGCGGCCCCACAGGTTGGCGTCGATGGAGTAGGGCGAGGCCTTCGTGATGGGGATCTCGATGCCGCGGGCATGCGCGTATTCGATCTCCTGGTCGCGCGAGAGGCCCATGCCCATGCGCATCGGCGCGATCACCTCCAGGGAGGGGTCGAGGGCGTGGACGGCGACATCGAAGCGGACCTGGTCGTTGCCTTTGCCGGTGCAGCCGTGGGCCACGGCGTCTGCGCCCTCGCGCTGCGCGATCTCGACCAGGAGCTGCGCGATGAGCGGCCGCGCCAGCGCCGTGGCCAGCGGGTAGACGCCCTGGTAGAGCGCGTTGGCCTGGAGGTTGGGCCAGCAGAAGCCGGTCACGAACTGCTCGCGGGCGTCGATGACGTGGGCGCGCGAGGCGCCGGCGCTGATGGCCCGTCGCTCGACGCCCTCTCGGAGCGAGCCGCCGCCGACGTCGACGGTGAGCGTCACGACGTCGACGCCGAGCGTCTCCTTCATCCAGGAGACGGCGACGCTGGTGTCGAGGCCGCCGGAATAGGCGAGGATGACCTTCTTCATGCTTGGACTCCTTGGGGTTGCGTGGGCAGGCCCTGCACGGTACGGAAGCGTCCGAGCCAGTGCGCCAGGCGCGCCTCGTCGGCGAAGAGGACGAGGATCGTGTCGTCGCCGGCCAGCGTCCCTTCCTGGTCCTGGAGCGTGGACTGGTCGATCGCGCGCGCGAGCGCCTGGGCGCTGCCGACCGGCCCGCGCAGCAGGAGGATGAGCCCGCTCCGGCCGACGGTGACGGGCGTCTCGGCGAGCAGCCGCACGAGGCGGTGGTCGGCCTCGGGGTCGGGGGCGTTGGCGAGGTCGTCCGGGCTGATGTAGACGTGGCGGTCGCCGCGCAGGAGCTTGACCAGGCCCAACTCTGCGACATCCCGCGAGACGGTGGCCTGGGTGACGGAGAAGCCGCGCTCCCGGAGCCGGTCGACCAGCTCCTCCTGGTTGCCCACGGGCGTGCGCGCCACGATCTCAAGAACCGTCCGCTGGCGCAGGCGTTTGGGGCTGGCGGCGTGGGTTGCCATCAGCGGGTCTCCGCGGGGGTGCGGGGGCTCGGCCGCGGGGAGGCCGCGATGCGCGTCCCGAAGTCGAGGTCCGAGAGCGCGCGCTCGACCGCCCCGGAGATCGAGCCGTCGGCGATGACGACCTCGTCGGCGCCGGCGCCCGTCACCGCCCGCAGCGCCGAGCGGACCTTGGGGATCATGCCGCCGCCGATGACTCCGTCGGCGATGAGGCGCTCCGCGTCGCCCGCGGCGATCGAGGGGATGCGCACTCCGGCGGCGTCGCGGATGCCGTCCACGTCGGTGAGCAGGACGAGCCGCGACGCGCCCAGGCCGCGGGCGATGCCGGCCGCGACGTCGTCGGCGTTGACGTTGCACACGACGCCCGTCTCGTCAAGGGCGAGTGGCGCAACGACCGGCACGCGGCCGTCGACGATGAGCGCGTCGAGGAGCGCCCGGCGCACGTCCACGACGGTGGCCACGAGCCCCTTGTCGGGCAGCCGCTCGGCCACGAGGAGGCCGCCATCGAC
>JBGPMJ010000268.1:0-3645 GCA_041486935.1 Candidatus Limnocylindria bacterium
CCGATGGTCGAGGCCGGCTAGGGGCATACGCCCAGGAGCGGCGCGACCGGGTGTCGCGGCCGCTAGTCTGACGGGGTGCTGATCGGCGGCATCGTCTTCGGCTTCCTGCTCGGGCTCGTCCTGCGCGGCCGCCCAGGCAACCTCCTCGACGCACGGCTGCGCTGGTCGGCCGGGCTGTTCTTCGCGGTCATCGTCCGCTTCGGGACGGAGATCGCCATCCGCGACGGCGTGACGCTCGCCGACACGTTGCGCCTGCCGCTCTTCGCCGGGGCGTTCGGGCTACTCCTCGCGGCGCTGTGGCTCAACCGTGCGCTGCCGGGCATGCTGGTCGTCTGCGTCGGCGTCGCCTCGAACGCCCTGGCCGTCATCGCCAACGGCGGTTGGATGCCCGTCTGGGGTCCCTCTCTGGCCCTGGCCGGCTTCTCCACGAACGACCTCCTGCCCACCTTCCACGTGCTCCTGCCGGAGGCGCTGGACGCGCAGTTCCTGCGCATGGCCGGCCCCTTCGGCGACCTTATCCCGCTGCCCCTGCCCGTCCTGGCCAACGTGGCCAGCATCGGCGATGCCTTCATCAGCGCCGGCCTGGGCTGGTTCGTGCTGGCCACGATGCTGCGTGGCACGCGTCCCACCGGCGAGGGCACGCTCTACGTCACGGACCCGGCCGCGGCGGGCATGGTCGGGTCGGTCCGGCTGCGGCGGCCCATCGCGGCGGCCCTCTCCAGGACCGGCATCGCGCCCGAGACGGGGCTGGCCCCGCCGCTGGCCTTCGCCGAGACCATCGCGCTCGACCGCCCCACGCTGCTGGGCGGCACCAGCGCCGGCGCCATGCCGGCCACGACCTACTCGGGCGATCTCGCTTCCACGGCTCCGGCCTTTCTCGGCGCCCAGACGGCGGTGCCTCCGATCGTCGTGCGCATCGGACGGCATCCGTACGTCCGGCTGGCGCTCGACGCCCGTTTCTCGGCCTTCTGGATCGGCCAGACGATCAGCCTCTTCGGCGATCGCCTGCACCAGGTCGCTCTCGCCGTCCTGGTCCTGGGTATCACGAACTCGCCCCTCGCGACCGGTCTCGTCTTCCTGACCGCGGCCCTCCCGAACCTCTTCATCTCGCCCATCGCGGGCACCTTCGTGGACCGCTGGGACCTCAAGACGACGATGGTCGTGAGCGATCTCCTGCGCGCGTCCATCGTGCTCCTCATCCCGGTGGCCGCGGCGCAGGACGTGTGGCTGGTCTTCCCGCTCGTCTTCGCCGTCACCACCGTCAGCCTGTTCTTCCGGCCGGCCAAGGCGGCGACGGTGCCGCGCATCGTGCGCCGGGACGACCTGCTCGCCGCCAACAGTGCGACATGGACCGGCGAGACCGTCGCCGACATCGCCGGCTACCCGCTGGCCGGTTTCTTCGTGGCCTTCCTGGGCGCGGACATCGGGCTCGCCTTCTGGGCCGATGCGGCCACGTACGTGATCAGCGCGGTGCTCATCCTGGGCATTTCGGTCCCGCCCATCGTGCGCGTGGCCGGGCCGGTGGTGGGCGGCGCGGTGCGGCGCTTCCTCGGGGAGCTGCGCGACGGGTGGCGCTTCCTGCGCGGCGTCCCCTCGCTCTACCAGAACACGCTCGTGAGCGCCGTGGCACAGGTCTCCATCGGCGCCACGATCGCCCTGACCGTCGTCTACGCCCGCGACGTGCTCGATGGCTCGCTCGTCGCGTACCCGCAGAACTACACGCTCATCGAGGCCGCCATCGGCGTGGGCAACCTCGTCGGCGGCCTGGCCGTTGGCGCGGTCGGGGCGCACTTCCGGAAGGGCCGCCTGATCGTCGCCGGCATCGTCGTCATGGGCGCCTCGATCGCGCTGCTCGGCGCGACGGGCAACCTGCTCCTGGCGTCCGCGGCCTCGGTCGGCTACGGCGTGGCCAACCTCGTCTACGTCATCCCCACCCAGACCCTCTTCGCCGAGCTGACGCCGCTGCGCATGATGGGACGCGTGGTGGCCATCCGATCGAGCCTCGTCTTCGGGTCGCTGACGCTGGCCATGGCCGTCTCGGGAGCGATGGCCGAGGTGCTGTCGGCCGGCGTGGTCATCACGATCTTCGGCCTCATCACCGTGGCCGCCGGGGGCGTGGCGTGGCTGCTGCCGGCGATCAGGGACTCGTGACCCGTGCGCGCGGGCGAGCGGGTCGGCATACTACGGCGGCTCCCCCTTCCGCCGGACGCCCGACCGGGCCGACCGCGACGGACCCGAACGAACAGAGACGGACGAGGTAGATGACGGACCCCCAGCGACCGGACCCACGGACACCGGGCGAGGCGCCGACCCCCGAGGAGCTCGTCGCCGCAGAAACGGCGGCGCTGAGCGAGGCCATCGAGGAGACCGAGCCGGAGCCCGAGACCGAGCCGGAGCCGGCGCCCGACCCGAGGCCCGAGCCTGAGCCGGAGCCGGCGCCCGACCCGAAGCCCGAGCCCGAGCCGGCGCCCGAGCCAGTGCCCGAGGCGTTCCAGGAGACCGAGGCCCAGGAGGAGGCCGCGCGCAAGGAGGCCGTGCTCGTCGAGGCCGCCGAGGCCGCGGCCGCCATGGCGCCCAAGCGGCCCGCCGCACCCGAGGTCGCGACGAAGCCCGGAGCAGCCCCGGCGCCGGCGGTCGAGGAGCTGCCTTACATCGACGATCGCTTCTCGAAGTTCTGGGTCGGCCTCATCGTCGTGACGTTCGTGGCCATCTTCGCCTTCGGCGTCTTCCTCGGCCAGGGCGGCGTGCTGACGCCCCTGCCCTCGCCGAGCCCCACTCCGACCGTAGCCCCATCCTCGAGCGCCAGCCCGTCGTCCAGCCCCACGCCAACCGTGGCCCCGTCCGCCGCGCCGAGCGCAAGCCCTGCCAGCCCCTCGCCCAGCCCCTCGCCCAGCCCCTCGCCCAGCCCGAGCTGAGTCGGGTCTGACGGCGGCCGATCCCGAAGGCGCGACGTGCGGCGAGAGCGGGATGCCGAGCGCTTCGCACGTCTCCGCGCCCGCATGGTCGAGACCCAGCTGCGGCAGCGGGGCGTGGCCGACGCGCTTGTCCTGGCGGCGATGGCCGAGGTTCCGCGCGAACGGTTCGTCGACGAGTTCCTCGAGGAGCTGGCCTATGCCGACGGCGCGCTCGGCATCGGTGGCGGCCAGACGATCTCGCAGCCGTACATGGTCGCCCGCATGAGCGAGGCGCTCCAGCTTGGCGCGTGGATCGCCGCGCACCCGGAAGGGCCGCCGCGCGTGCTGGACATCGGCACCGGTTCCGGCTACCAGGCGGCAGTGCTGGCGCGGATGGGTGCGAGCGTTGTCTCGGTCGAGCGCGACCCTGAGCTGGCCGCCGAGGCGAAGGCCCGGCTCGAGGAACTCGGCTACTGGGACATCCGGGTCGACGTCGGCGACGGCAGCGCCGGCCTGCCGGCCTTCGCGCCCTACGCCGGGATCCTCGTCGCCGCCGCCGCTCCGGAACCGCCCGAGCCGCTCATCGCCGAGCTGGCCGACGGCGCCCGGTTGGTGGTTCCCGTGGGGCGGCGCGACATCCAGGAGCTGACCGTGGTGCGCCGGGTGGGGAAGCGGCTGGAGACCGAGCGCCTGGAGTCGTGCGTCTTCGTGCCGCTCGTGGGGAGGTTCGGCTTCCCGCAGTAGTGCGGCC
>JBGPMJ010000269.1:0-3624 GCA_041486935.1 Candidatus Limnocylindria bacterium
GGTAGGCGACCTTGTCGCCGAGGCCGCGCTCGACGTGGCGATCCACGCAGTTGTAGCTGACGTTCAGCTCGCCGCCGGTGAACCACTTCGCGAACGGCAGATCCCACTCGAGCGTCCGATCGAAGGGCGTGTACCAGCTGATCCGCTCGCGGGCGAGCCGCTCCCAGAAGGCGACGTAGTCGCGCTCGGCCTCCTCGTACAGGGCCGCCGTCGCGTTGGCCCGGGCCACGAAGGCCGGATCGGGCGGGAAGCGCCGGTCCTCCGCCAGGAGGTTCTCGATCTCGGCCCGCGGGCCCTTGCCGGACTCGACGCTCACTCCACCCTCCTGCCGTCTGATCCGGTCATTCTAGGTGTGATGCCCACACACGTTGTTGACAAGCGAGAGTCTCGCGCCACGGTTTGGGGTGTTCAGCACCACACCGTGGAGGAGACTCTCGTGGCCCATGGTATGGCCAAACTCAACGTGTTCGGGCGACAGCTGCTCGTCGGACGGATCGAGCAGGAGGGATGGACGGCGGCGCGAGCCGCGGAAGCCCAGGGGGTCAGTCGGGCGACTGCGTACAAGTGGGTACGCCGCTATCGGGACGAGGGCGAGGACGGCCTGCTCGATCGCAGCTCGCGACCGCATCGCTCGCCGCGATCCCTCTCGGCCGAGCAGATCGAGCTCATCGTCCGCACCCGGGTGCGCCGCCGCTACGGGCCGCATCGCCTGGCGCCGCTGACCGGCCATCCGCGCTCGACCATCAGCAAGGTCCTGGCCCGGGCCGGGATGAGCCGGCTGCGCGACGCCGACCGCGCGAGCGGGGTGCCGGTCCGCTACGTCCACGATCACCCCGGCTCGCTCGTCCACCAGGACCACAAGAAGCTCGGCCGGATCCCCTCGGGCGGTGGCCATCGGTTCCTCGGTCGTGAGCGCGGCCAGGGCAACCGTGGCGGCACCGGTTGGGGCTACGACCACTTCGAGGTCGTCATCGACGACATGAGCCGGGTCGCGTACGTCGCCCACGTGCCCGACGAGAGCGGGGCCTCGGCGGCCCGGGCGCTGCTCGAGGCGGCGACCTTCTTCGCCGAGCGTGGCGTGGCGATCGAGCGGGTCCTGACCGACAACGGCCGGGTCTACACCGCCTCGCAGCGCTATGCCGAGGCCCTCGCCACGATCGGCGCCCGCCACAAGCGGATCCGACCGTACCGACCGCAGACCAACGGCAAGGCCGAGCGGTTCATCAAGACGCTCATCGGCGAGTGGGCCTACGGGACGTTCTATCGATCGAACCATGAGCGCCTCGCCGCCCTCCCGCGCTGGCTGCGTTTCTACAATCACGACCGACCCCACACGGCGCTCGACGGCCGGTCGCCGATGACCGTCCTTGTCGACAACGTGTGTGGGAATCACACCTAGAAGACGGCGTCGGGCTCCGCTGCCCGCACCCGCCGCGCCAGCGCCTGCAGGACCTGGAGCTGGATGGACGGGTACTTCTGCATGAGCGAGTGGAACTCGCGGTGGCCGATGACGAGCACCCGCGAGGGGACGTCGGCAACGACGGTGGCCGTGCGCGGCCCGCCGTCCACGAGAGCGATCTCCCCGACGAAGTCCCCGGCGCCGAGGCGGGCGACCACGCCACCGCCGCGCTCGACGCGCAGCGTGCCGTCCACGACGATCAGGAACTCCTGTGCCGTCGCGCCTTCGCGGATGAGGACCCGGCCGGCGGGCACGTCGACCTCATCGGCGAGCTGACCGATCCAGGCCACGTCGCGCGCCCCGCACGCACCGAACAGCGGGACCTTGCCGATCAACTCGAGCTTCGGGTCACTACCGCCCATGCGTTCCCTCTCTCCCTCTCACTGTCCCACGTGGGATGGTGGGCAGCATGATATGCGCGCCGGCGAGTTGCGCGCGACCGTTCGCGTCGCTCGGCGGTTGGGCTAATGGTCACGGCCGCCCTGTATCGGCGAGGGCACCGACGACGCCAGCTGGTTCGGACGAGCGGGCCAGCGCCGCATCGAGTCGCTCGAGATAGGGCCGTGCCCCGAGCCGCTCGAAGATCGGCCGGGCCTCGGCGGCGGCCGTCCGTGCTTCGGGAACCTCCGGTCCCACGAGGAGGACGAAGTCCAGCGCGGCGCGAGCGAAGTCGAAGTAGAGGCCCAGACCCTGCCAGCGCTGGAGCACGTCGAGGTAGCCCGCGACCGCGTCGCTCGATCGTCCCTCGAGGGCCGCGATACCCGCCGCGGCCGCGGCCCGATCGACCTGTACGGTTCTGCCCGACGCCGGGAAGTCGTCGAGTCGTCGAGCCGTTGCACGAGCTCGCTCGACATCCTTCATCCAGAGGGCGGCCCGCAGGGCCAGGGGCAGGCCGACACCCGTCCAGGCTGAGTAGAGATCCGTGGAGCGCAGGAAGGCCTCGAACGCGCTGAGATGGTGGCCCTGAAGGAGGGCGCGATCGCCTCGATTCATCTCGAGACGTGCCTGCATCTGCTGGTCGGGCAGGGTCGTGCCGAGTGCCTCGAGCCGGCTGAAGTCCTCGTCCCGATCGTCGCCGCGCGCCACCAGGAAGAGGCATCGGGAGCTCAGGAGCTGCTCCTCGTCCGACGGCGCGAGCGCGGCGCCGAGGTCCTCCGTCGTCGCCGCGATCGACGACGTCCAGTCGTCGCCCTCACGGTAGGTGCACCACCCCGCGACCCAGCTCAACCAGACGGCCATCCCGCGATCGCCCACGCGCCGCGCCAGATCGAGGGCGGCCCGTGCGATCTCGCCGGCGCGCCGCGGTTCGTCCTCCTCCACCACCCAGGCAAGATTGTGGCGCGCCCGCAGCTCCGCCCCGATGTACCCGCCAGCCTCGGCCAGGCGGACGGCTGCCTCCATGAGCGTGGCCGCCTCGCGCCGGCGTTCCACATACGTGAGGGCCGTGGCCTTGTTGATGAACGCCTCGACGACGACCTGGTCGAGGTTGAGGCGCTCGGCGATGGCGAGGGCCCGGTCCGCGACCTCGATCGCGCGCTCCGGGGCGTCGTGCCGGAACAGGGACCGCGACAGGTTCGCCAGGAGCGCGGCCTTGACGTCGTCCGCGCCGGCCTCCGGCAGTGCCGCGAGGGTGGCTTCCAGCACCTCGATGGCCGCTTCGATCTGTGACGCGCCGAGGAGGATCTCGCCGAGGAGGGCGTTCGCCCGGGCCGCAGCCAGCGCATCTCCCGCCTCGCCGAAGGCAACGGCCGCTCGACGCGCGAAGCCCGCAGCGGTGGCATGGTCGGCGGCGGTCTCGGCGGCTTGCGCCGCGCGCACGAGCAGGTCCGCCTGCTCGGCCAGGTCGACAGTGACAGCGAGCGCCTGTTGGAGATAGGCCACGGCCTGGTCGTGGGCACCGAGCGAGGCGGCCCGCTCCGCCGCAGCACGCAGCGCGAGCCGTGCCTTGGCCCCCACCGCGTCGGCCTCGGCCCCAGCGACGGACGCCGCATGGGCGGCCAGGTAATGTGTTGCCAGGGCGCCCGCGAGCTCATCGTCAACGAGCGTCTCGAAGTAGCCGGCCACGGCCAGGTGGCGGGCCCGGCGCTCGGGACGCGCCAGCGTGGCGTGGGCGACCTCGCGGATGAGCGACTGGACGAACCGGTACTGGCCCCGCTCCGGGGACC
>JBGPMJ010000270.1:0-3619 GCA_041486935.1 Candidatus Limnocylindria bacterium
GACATTGCGCAGCGCCTCCTGGGCGATGCGCAGGGCGACCGTCTGTTGTGCCTCGTTGAGCAGGTCGTCCGGCGCCTGGAGATCCGATTCGACGTGCACCTGGCCGCCCGCCGCGACCTGCGCCGCGGCGTCGCGGAGTGCGCCGTCAAGGCCGAGCTGGTCGAGCAGAGGCGGCCGCAGCTGGTTGACGAAGCCGCGCATCTCGTCGAGCTCCCGGTGCAGGATGCCGCGCAACGAGCGCAGCTCGTCGCGAGCGGCCTCCACGTCGTGGTCCATGGTGCGATCGATGATGTCGACGAGGAAGGCCGCGTTGGCCAGGGCCTGGGCGGGGCCGTCGTGGATCTCCTGCGAGAGCCGCGCGCGTTCCGCCTCCTGTGCTTCGAGGACGCGCATCTGGAGCTCCGGGCCGAGGCCGGAGTCGTCGGCCGGCGTGGCCGATCCCGTCGTGCCGCGCTCGAGGAAGAGCCAGTCGTGCTCGAGGCTCTGGACGGCCAGCTCGAGGCGATGGAGTTCCGCCCGCTCGTGGACCAGGTCGGCCTCGTCGGGTTCCAGGCGATCGGCCACATCGAGGGCGCCGTGCGCCTCGCCGTGGACCTCGCGCGCGCGCTCGGTCAGGGCGCGAACCTGGTTCGCCGCGTAGCTGAGGGCCTGCTTGGCCTCCGCGTAGAGCGCCTCGAACCGTGCACGCCGGCGCTCGGATAGCGGGCCCGTCTCCATCGTTTCGCGAGTATAGGGGTTCACTCGCGCCCCTCCGGAGGCTCATCGCGGAGGCCCAGGAGCCCCCGGGCCACGACAGCGGCGAGTCCCAGCAGCGGCAGCGGCGCCAGGCGGGCCTCGATGGCCAGCCAGCTGGCTGCCCGGGTGGCCGCGCCCGGACGGGTCTCGCCTTCCCCGCGGGCGAGGATGGCCGGCAGGGCCAGCACGAGGTAGGGATACCAGACGGTGGTGGCCAGCAGCGGGGCGGCAGCGAGCGCCGTCCGGAAGGCCGGCGTCTCGGCGGAGGGGCGGCGGCGAGCGGTCCAACCGGCCAAGGCGGCCACGCCCAAGGCCACGGCCGGCAGGAGGTAGCGCAGCGGCGGATGGGCGAGCAGGTCGGGAACGATGTTCGAGCCCGCCGCCGGGGCGCCGGTGCCGATGGCCCCGAGGACCCTGACGTAGTCGAGCCAGGCCCCCCCGAGCCAGGGCCAGCTGGCGGCGACGGCGGCAAGGGCGATGGTGCCCGCCCAGGCCGCGATGCGCCAGCGCCCGCCCGCCACGAGGAAGACGACGAGGGCCAGAGGTAGCAGCTTCAGCCCGATGGCCGCCGCGAGGAGGGCACCGGCGATGGCCGGCCGGTCCCGACGGTTCCAGGCGAGGAGGCACAGCGCAAGCGTGACCATGTTCACGTTGCCGAAGCGCAGCTCGGACAGCAGCGGCAGGTAGGCGAGATAGGCGGCCGCCGCCAGCTCGCGATGATGGGGGCCGAGGGAATGCACCAGCGCGACGCCAACGGCGCCGGCGAGGACGATGAGTGCGGCGAACCAGAGGAGCCGCGCCGCGGCGATCGGTAGCTGGGCGAGCGGCACGAAGGCGGCAGCCACAAGCGGCGGGTAGAAGTAGGCGCCAGCGCCCACGGGCGTGATCCCGTCCGGGTCGACGGCCGGGTAGAGCTGCTCGCCGGCCACCAGCCGGTCGGCCGCCCCGAGATAGGCATCGAGGTCGTAGCCGAACTCGACGTCGGCGGTGGCGCTGGCGATCAGCGCCACGGCGAAGGCGCCGGCGAGGACGAGCGCGACCCGTCCGCCCAGTCGCGCCGCGCGTGGTGAGAGGGTCATGGGGCCGCTACCGGGGACGCCAGCAGCACGCCAACGGCGTCCGCGCCCAGCCGGTGCCAGCGGGTCGCTTCGAGGGCCGCCACGAGCCGAGAGTCGGCCCTGACCAGCGCGAGGTCGACGCCGAGCCCATGAAGCGTGGCCACGCCCGCGGTGCCACCCGCGGCGATCTCGGCGTAGCGGGCGAGCTGCCCGTCGCCGTAGACCTCCGAACGGCCGTCGATGAAGACGCGCAGGCCGGGTCGCGCGGCGATGAGCCAGCCGCCCCAAGTGTACTCGTTGAAGAGGTGTGCCTCGGGACGGGCGGCCATGGCCTTGTCGAGCGCCGCGAGCAGCCCGGTCGGGTACGTCGCGTCGGTCGCGCGGCGCTGGGCGGCGGGGCCGACCATGAGGAGCCCGCCCACGACGAGCGCCGCCGTGACGGCGACGAAGACGACGGCGTCGACGATGTCCCGGCCCCGGGGGTCGATCGGGCGGCGGGGTCGGTCGGACGCCAGAGTCGGTCGGGCACGGCGGAGGAGCGAGGTGGCGCGAGCCCCCAGCGTCGACCAGCCCGCGGCCAGCGGCGGTGCCGCGGCGATGCCGAAGAGCATGACGTGGCGCCCCGAGCGCAGGGCCAGGGCGAGGACGGTGGCGGCCACGAGGAGGTCGAAGAAGAGACGCGGCCGTGGTTCCGCCGTGCGGCGGACCAGCGCCGTCACGAGGCCAAGGCCGGCCAGGACGAGCGCCAGCGTGAAGGGCAGGAACGACGGCGCGAGCAGGTCCGGCGGCCGCCACTCCTGGACGAGGCGCCCGGTGATGTCGCTGGTCAGCGACTGGGCGGCGAAGCCGTAGAGCGCGAGACCCCACGGGTTGAGCAGCGGCACGGCCGCCGCGATGACGGTCGCCATGGTCATCTCCCGCCAGCGCCGCTCGTGGCCGATGAGCGCGCCGGCCGTGGCCATGCCGAGGATCGCCGGCAGCAACAGGAACGAGCCGTGTGTGTTCGCCCAGAGCAGCGCGCCGGCGCCCGCCAGTGCCCAGAGACGCCCCCGACCGATGCGTCCGGCCCACCAAGCGTCGACGAGGAGCAACGTCGCGCCGAGGTAGAGCAGCTCGAGGAGCTGGGGCCGTACGCCCATCGAGACCAGGGTCCCGGCGAAGCCCAGGCCGATCGTCGCCAGTGTCGTCGGACGCCCGAATCCGCGCTCGCGGAGGCGCACGGCCACGAGGCCGAAGGCCATGGCCACGATCAGGGCCACCGCAAGGCTGACTGCGGTCGGGCCGAGCCAGTCGTGAAGGGTGGCCATGCCCACCTCGGTGAGCCACTCGTGGGCGACCCACGGTGCTCCGGCGGCCGTCCACGAGTACACGTCGATCCCGCCGAACAGTACGCCGTCGCCGAGGTGGCGGCCGTTGGCGAGGTGCCAGCCGTAGTCGAAGTCCACGGCGGTGCGCAGCGAGAGGAAGCCGATCGCGACGAGCGTGGTGGCGAGGGCCAGCCGGCCGGGCCCGAAGCGGCCCTCCTCGGCCCTCATGGCGTGCACCCGGGCACGATCCGGACGAGGTGCGCGCCCTCAACGCTGGTCATCGGCTCTTCGACGAGGCAGGGCGAGGGGGCGTCGAGCAGCACGGCCGGGTAGCGGCCACGCGTGTCGAGCACGAGGAGCCACCCGGCCCCGAACTCCTGGGCCAGGCGCACGATGTTCGCCGGCGGTTCGTCGGGCAGCGCGAGGGCCGGGACGCCGAGCGCGTCGGCGATCCACATCGGGTGGTCGGTGATGACCGGGCCGTCGAGCCGCCCGACCGCCGCCGCGACCGCCTCCATC
>JBGPMJ010000271.1:0-3610 GCA_041486935.1 Candidatus Limnocylindria bacterium
CGCGTCGTGTCCGGCTGGGACGAGTTTCGCTGGATCTTCGACACCTTCCGGCGCAACGCGGTCCGCTTCACCATCAACACCGACGGCCCGGAGATGCTCAAGACCTACATCCGCGACGAGCTGGCCTCGCTCGGGCGGTTGGGCATCCTCAGCGCCGAGGAGCAGGCGCAGTCGGCGGAGTGGGCGCGCCAGGCCTCGTTCGTCGAGGGCGTCAGCGACGTGCCGCTGCCCAAGCGTCGCCCGCCCGGTCGCAGCCAGCTGGAGCGGGAAGAGGCGTAGCCGACCCTACTGGTCGAAGGCCGTCGCTCACGCTCGGGCCGGAGCCTCGATGCGATACGTGCAGGTCCGATCCCCGGCGGCGATGTGGGCCTCGCGCGTGACCCTCGCGCCGAGGACCTCGCGGAAGAGCTCGAGCTCCGAGCGGCAGGCCACCGGCGTGCCGCGGGCCACGTCGAGGATGGCGCAGTTGTGCTCGCGCAGGCGGATGGCCCCGTCGGGGGCGATCTCGATCGGGTCCGTCGGTTGGCCGTCGGGCGTTCCCCTGGCGGCTCCCGCTCGGCACTCGCACAGGTACCCCTGCTCGTCCTGGATGAGGGCCAGCTCCCGCACGCGGTCGGCGAGCGGGGCGCCGTCGAGCCCCCGGTCCGCGAAGCGGCGGCGGATCTCCTCGCCCTGGTGTCGCCGTCGCTCGGCGAAGACGGCCTCGATGAGGGCCTCGTCACCGACCACCTGGAGCGCCTCGAGCAGCCCGTGCGCGAGATCCGCGTAGTTCGACGGGAACAGCGCCTGTGCCGCCTGGTTCAGGTCGTAGCGATGGCGCGGCCGGCCCACGCCGTGGCGCTCCGTCGTGCGCGACACAAGCCCCGCCGTGTCCAGGGTGCGAAGTTGCTGGAGCACCGTCGTGCGGCTCATGCCGAGCTCGACAGCGAGGAAGTCCGGCGTCGCGGGGCCGAGCCGCCGGAGGGCGACGAGGAGCGCCTGGCGGGCCGGGGCAGTGCCGTGCGGCGTGGACGCTGACGCTTCCTCCATGGCGCCGCCGAGCGTAGCACCGGGCGCCCCTCGCCGTTGCGGGTTGAGGCGGGGCCCAGCCGACGGTCCAACGGGCGCCGCCATGCCCGTGGGGCATCCTCGGACGAATGGGGCCGCCAGTCCGCCGCCCACCACGCGCCGCACCGCCCGGCCCGGCGCGTGCTAGGCTCGCCGTCCGTGGACCTCGACCTCTCCCCCGAGCACGAGCTGCTGCGCCGGACGATCCGCGACTTCGCGGAGAACGAGGTCGAGCCCGTCGTCGAGGAGCACGAGCGACAGCGCCGCTTCCCCACCGATATCGTGGCCATGCTCGGCCCGATGGGCCTGCTGGGCATCCCCTTCCCCGAGGAGGAGGGTGGCACCGGGCTCGACACCCTCGCCTACGCCATCGCGGTCGAGGAGCTATCCCGCGTGTGGGGCTCGCTGGGCATCATCGTGGCCGCGCACACGAGCCTTGGCTGCGGTCCGCTCCACCTGGCCGGCACGCCGGAGCAGAAGGAGCGCTTCCTGGTCCCGATGGCCCAGGGCCGGGTGCTCGGCGCCTATGGCCTGACCGAGCCCGAGGCGGGCTCCGACTCGGGCGGCACACGCACCGCGGCGCGCCACGAGGACGGCCCCGGCGGCGGCAGCTGGGTCATCGACGGCCACAAGCGCTTCATCACCAACGCCGGCCAGGCTGGCACGTACATCGTCACGGCCCGCACCGGCTCCCGCGACGACGGCTCGCCCGAGATCAGCGCCTTCATCGTCGAGGCCGGCACGCCGGGCTTCACGGTCGGCCGGCTCGAGGAGAAGATGGGCCTCCACGCGAGCGCCACCGGCGAGTTGCTCTTCGACGGCTGCCGCGTGCCGGTCGACCAGATGCTCGGCGGGCGCGGCGACGGCTGGAAGACGTTCCTCAAGACCCTCGACGGCGGCCGCATCTCTATCGGCGCGATGGCTGTGGGCCTGGCCCAGGCGGCCCTCGATGCCTCGGTGGCCTACGCCCGCGAGCGCCGGCAGTTCGGCCGGCCCATCGGCACTTTCCAGGGCGTCGCCTTCATGATCGCCGACATGGCCACCGAGATCGACGCAGCCCGGGCCATGGTCTGGCGCGCTGCCTGGCTCAAGGACCAGGGCCGCGACCACGCGCTTGCCGCCGCCGAGGCCAAGCTCTTCGCCTCCGAGGTGGCGCAGCGGGCCACGAACAACGGCGTGCAGATCCACGGCGGCTACGGCTACGTGGAGGAGTACAAGGTGGAGCGGTTCCTGCGCGACGCCAAGCTGACCGAGATCGGGGAGGGGACGAGCCAGATCCAGCGGCTCGTCATCGGCCGCCGCGTGCTCGGCCTGAAGGTCGTCTGATGGCGCCGCCGTCCCGCCCCGGGGACCCGCGCGAGACCGCCACGATCCGGGCCATCGTCGCCCGCCTCGAGGCGCTGCCTGCCGATCAGGCCGCCGTCGTGGGCGGCTTCGCCTACGTGCTCGGGCGCATCGCCTACGCCGATCTGGACATCAGCGGCGACGAGACGACCGAGATGGAGCGCATCCTGCGCGACTGGAGCGGCCTGGACGAGGCGCTCGCGGTCCTCGTCGTCGAGATCGCCCGCCGCCAGGCCACGCGCGAGGGCGCCACCGAGGACTTCCTCGTCACGCGCCGGTTCCGCGAGATCTCCACGCCCGAGCAGCGCGAGCAGCTCCTGCACTGCATGTTCGCCGTGGCGACGGCGAACGGCGACACGATCAATGCCGAGGAGAACGCCACCATCCGGCAGGTCGCCGACGAGCTGGGCTTCACGCTCGCCGAGCTGAACGTCGTCCGCCGCCGCTACGCCGACCGCCTCTCCGCGTTGCAGCGTGGCGGCTGACTCGGCACAGGGCCGCGTCGGGCGCGACGGCCAGCGACCGCGCCAGTGCCGTCTGACCGCGACGCCTGACGTACGCCAACCGGCACAGCGTTAGCCGCGTTGGCCGACCCGTGTCGGCGACCGCTCCATGACCTATGTCACCCCGCGACCGCATTCGTCAGGCCTGGAGCCGGGATTCCGAGCCTGAGCGGCAGGTTGCAGCGCACCAACCGGCGAGCGCTTCCCCGGTTGACGTTGGACACGGATGCGCGCGGGAGCCGATCGTGGCCAGCAGGCCCGTGCGGTCGAGCGGCCCTCAGCCTCGCGCCGGCGCCGCTCCCCGGATCGCCTCCACCGCGAGCGGGTTCTCCAACGCCGAGAGGTCGCCCGGATCCAGCCCCAGGTAAGCGGCGCGCGCCACGCGGCGCATGACCTTGCCGCTGCGCGTCCTGGGCAGCTCGGTCACGACGACCACGGTCTCCGGCTTCAAGGCCCTGCCGAGAGAGGCAACGACCATCGCGGAGATCGCCGCCCGCAGCTCCACCGAATCCACCTCTCCCCGGCGCAGCACGCAGAAGACGACGATCGCCTCGCCCTTGATCTCGTGTGGCACGCCCACGGCCGCGGCCTCCAGCACGGCGGGATGCCCCACCGCGGCAGACTCCACCTCGGCCGGCCCCACCCGTTTCCCGGCCACCTTGAGCGTGTCGTCCGAGCGACCCTGGATGAACCAGTGGCCGTCCTCATCCACGAGC
>JBGPMJ010000272.1:0-3607 GCA_041486935.1 Candidatus Limnocylindria bacterium
GTCGCGGCAGGCGGCCGGCGATCGCGAGGACCAGGATGACCAGCGTCAGCCAGCCGACGAGGTAGCCGAAGTCACGGTGGGTCGAGAAGTCGCCGGCGGGCACGCCGAAGACGCCCAGGCCGGCCAGGAAGACCTGCCCGACGACACCGGCCACGAAGAGCCAGGCCGCGATCACAAGGCCGCGACGGGCCCAGCGGCGGGTCACGGTTCGAGGCCGATCGAGAGCAGGTGGGGCAAGGGTTCCCATTGGGGTCACTCCATCGAGCCGGGACGCAGGGAGCGGGGGACTCCTCCGGGATGGTCCGGTCGGCCCTGTCCCGCCGTCATGGGAGCGGTGTCCCGAATCTCGCCGGGACGGTCGGTGCCTCAGGCGCCCGGCGGCTCCCGCCGCTCGCCGCCCATGCCCGCCTCGCGCGCCCGAACGATGGCCTCGGCCCGGTCGGCGACCTGGAGCTTGCTGAAGATGTTCGAGACATGGTTGCGCACGGTCTTCGGCGAGAGCACCAGGCGCTGCGTGATGGCCAGGTTGTTCAGGCCACGTGCGATCAACTCGAGGATCTCCCGCTCGCGCTCGGTCAGCTCGGGGAAGGCCTGCGGGGCGAGGCCGGTGCGGGGGGCGGCGAAGAAGGCCATCAACCGCCGTGCGACCGCGGGCCCGAAGATGGCCTCGCCGCTGGCCACGGCGCGGATGGCTCGAACGATCTCGGCGCGGTCGGCCCCCTTGAGCAGGTATCCGCGCGCACCGGCCCGCAGCGCCGCGAAGACCGATTCGTCGTCCTCGAACATGGTCAGCACGAGCACGGCGATGTGCGGGCTGGTGGCCACGATCCGGCGCGTCGCCTCGATGCCGTCGAGCCCCGGCATCCTGACGTCCATGAGCACGACGTCCGGCTGGAGCGCCGCCGCGCGGGTCACGGCCTCGTCCCCGGAGCCCGCCTCCCCGCTGACCTCCAGGCCCTCGACGGTGCCGAGCAGCGCGCGCAGGCCGTCACGGAACGCGACGTGATCGTCGGCGAGGAGCAGCCGCAGCGGCTCGGTGGCGGCGCTCATCCTGGATCGGCCTCGGCAAGCGGCAGCCAGGCGCGGACTCGCGTGCCGCCCACTGTCCCCGCAGCGATCTCGACCGTGCCCCCGAGCTCCGCCGCCCGCTCGCGCATGGAGGTCAGCCCGACCCCCGCACGGGCATCGAGGGGCACGCCGCGGCCGTCATCCTCCACCTCGACAGTCAGGCCGCCCTCGTGGGAGAAGCGGACCTCGCACTCGCGGGCGCCGGAGTGGCGGACCACGTTGGCCAGCGCCTCGGCGGCGATCCGGTAGGCGGCCACCTCCACGGCCGCCGGCAGCTCGGGCAGCCGGTCGGGCGCATGGATGGTGATCACCGGCGTCGTCCGCGCGTCCGTGCCCGGTTCGGCACCGCCGGTCAGCCTCTCCGCCTGCTGCCGCACGGCGCCCACGAGGCCCAGCTCGTCGAGCGCGGGTGGGCGCAGCTCGTAGACCAGGCGACGGATGTCGGCAAGGGCGCCACGGGCCTCCTGGCGCAGGTCGTCGAGCATCCGCGACGCGACGTCGGGGTCGCGGCTGACGAGCTCACCGGCGGCCTCGGCGCGCATGGCCATGCCCGCCAGCGCCGGCCCGAGGCCGTCGTGCAGGTCCCGCCGCAGCCGCCGCCGCTCCTCCTCGCGCGCCGTCACGAGGCCCTCCCGCGACCGCTGGAGGTCCCGCATCAGGCCCACGGCGTGCGCGGCCGCCCCGGCCTGCCGGGCAAGATCCTCGAGCAGCCGCAGGTCTTCGCCGCTGAAGCCCTCCTCTCCCGAGCGTGGCGCCAGGAGCAGCCGGCCCAGGGTCTCGCCCCCGTGGACGAGCGGGAGCGATGGCCCGTCATCGACCGGCCGGCCGTGGGACGCGACGACCCGGCCGGCGCCGGGGGGCCCGATCTCGAGCGCCACATAGGGCAGGCGCAGCGCCTCGCCCACCGTCAGGACGATGAGCGGGAAGACCGCTTCGGGGTCTGCGGCCCACTCGAGCCGCTGGCCCAGGCGGGTGATCGCCCGCCACGGCTCGTCGCGATCGCCGAACATCACCCGGTTGATCGCCCGCTGCAGGAGGTCGCGGACGGGCAGCACGGCCACCGCCACGACGCCGGTCGCCAGCAGCGAGATCGCGAACCCGCCGGCCTCCCCCAGTACACCGCTGAGTACCGAGACCGACCCGGCGTAGATCACGACCACCGCCAGCGTGAGGCCGCCGTAGACGAGCGTCCGGTTGACGGCGACCTCGATGTCGAACAGGCGGTAGCGGAGGATACCCGCGGCGACGCCGAGCGGCAGTGGCAGCGCCACCAGGCCAACCGCGCTCCACGGGATGAGCGGACGGCCCGTCAGCAGCTCGGGTCCCATGAGCAGGACCACTCCGGCGAGCGTCGCCGCCCCGCCCCCGACGGCCGCCCAGCGGATCTGGCTGCGCACGGCCGGCGTCGCGGCCCGGAACCCGCGGACGGTGAGGACCACCCCGACGAGGACGGTCGGGATGATCACGAGGAGCTGGACGATCGGCCACGTCCCCAGCCATGCCGGCGCCGACGGGGAGACGAGCCGGGAGACCGCGAGGCCGCCGAAATAGGCGCCGAGGGGCAGCCCGTAGACGACCGCCAGCGTACGCCGGGTGAGTCCGGCCGGTCCGGCCGAGAGGGCGAGCGGCAGGTGCAGCGCGCCGGCCGGCCAGAGCAGCATGTAGAGCCCGCCGGCCGTCATGGCGTGCAGGAGGAACGGCCAACCGAGCACGATGTCGCTGACCTGGAGGCCGAGCAGCCAGGGCAGCGTGCTGCCGGTCACGCCGCAGGCGGCCACGACCAGCGCGACGGCCGCCGACGTTTCGGGTCGTCGCCACAGGACGTACGCCGCCACGACCTGGAGCACGACCGTGAAGAGGAGCACGCTCCAGTTGTCGATCAGGATGCCGCTGAAGTCGTGTCGGGCGAGCGTCACCGGGACCTCCAGCGCTGCCCCCGCCCGTCGGACGCCGTAGGTGATGGCGGCCGAGCCGTTGACGTCGCTGCGATCCAATCCCGGGTCGAGGACGCCGTCGAGCCAGGCACCGAGGGGCCGACCGGCCACGGTCGTCACCACGTCAGCGGCGACGAGGCCGCCGGCGGGCTGGTCGACCGCGTCGAGGCGGACTCCGTCGGCGGTCCAGGCGTCGGCGTAGAAGGGGATGATCGCCCCATCGGAGGCCGCCACCAGGCGCAGGCCGAGGAACGTCAGGCTCGCGATGAGCGAGCCCGCGGCGAGAAGCCAGATCCCCGTCCGGCGCGGGCGCCCCGCGGCTGGCATCGTCATCGTCATCCTTCTCAGGTCGCGACAGGATAGACCGCGGCGGATCCCTCCATCGCGGGCCGTCGCCGTGAAGCCGATGACTCCGTGCCTCTCTCAGACGTTCGCGACCTCGACCCTGTCCAGTCTCCAGGCGCTCAGGACCCGCACCGCGCACACGAAGAGCCCGAGCAGGATGCTGGCGCCCATGAGTGGGCTGAAGACTCGCTCGAGTGTCACGGAGTCCGTCGCGAGGCCGAACACGAAGCCGATGAGACCGGCGTTCATGCCCACGAAGA
>JBGPMJ010000273.1:0-3606 GCA_041486935.1 Candidatus Limnocylindria bacterium
AAGGCCGGCCACGAGCTTCGCTTCAGCACGTTCCTGCGCTACGGCATCCCGACGGTCGTGCTGTCCCTGGCCATCGCGACCGCCTACGTCTGGGTCCGCTACCTGCTCTGAGGCGGTCAGCGACGGCGGAACAGGCCTCGCCGCTCGGGCTCGGTGGAAGCGGCGGAGCGACGACCCGCGGCGCGAAGGAGGCGATCGATCTCCTCGCGGTACTGGCGTCCGATGGGGGCTCGATCGAGCCACTCGACGTATTCAAGATCGCGCCGCGCGATCTCGCCCAGCGACCAGCCGGCGTAGCGGCCGAAGTCCAGGATGCTGCCCGACGGGTTGCCGGGCAGCGGGCGGGCGGCGCCGTGGCCCGCGGGCGTCCCCATCGACGCGGGGTCGTAGCCCGTTCCCGCCGACGATCGACCACTCGTCCAGTTCGGGCTCGTCTCCTCCGGCGGTCGCGCGCGAGCGGGCGCGTCGGCCGGGGCGTGGTGGGGCGGGCTGGCCGGAGCCACGTTCGACCCGGTGGTGCGTGCGCGCTGGGCGTCGTAGGCGGCGCGCCGGCGCGGATCCTTCAGCACCGCCCAGGCGGCGTTGATGGTGGCCATGCGCGTGGCGGCCTCGGGGCTCTCGGCAACGTCGGGGTGATACTTGCGCGCCAGCCTTCGATAGGCGGCCTGGACGACCTCGGCCTCCGCCTCCGGGTCGACCTGCAGGACCTTGTAGTGGTCGGCGTGCGACACGGGTCAGGCCGGGGCGATCATGGTCGCCCGATCCCCGGGCGGATCGGGCGCCGGTGCCGGCTCCATGGCCCCCGGGGGCGGACGGTAGCCGGGCGACTCGGACGGTGGGGCGGCGCCGGCTCGATGAAAGACGTAGCGGTAGATGTCGCGCGACGCCGCGGCGATGGGCAGGGAGAAGATCGCGCCGAGCAGGCCGGCGATCGCGCCGCCGACGGTGAGGGCGAGGATGACGACCGCCGGATGCAGCTCCACGGCACCGCCCTGGATCTTCGGCACGAGGATGTTGTTCTCGAGCTGCTGGACGACGATGTAGAGGAGCACGACCGCGACGACCGCGTCCACCCGGCCCGTCGTGGCGGCCAGCAGGAGCGTGGGCACCATGGAGATGATCGGCCCGATTATCGGCAGCAGTTCGAGGATGCCCGCGATGACCGCCAGCAGCACCGCGAAACGCCCGAAGATGGGGTCCACCGCGACGTCCAGCAGCAGGAGACCGGCGAAAGTCGCGGTGCCCACGGCGACGCACAGGACGAACTGGCCACGCAGCCAGCGCCCGAAGACGCGCTCGATGATGGCGATCACCGACCAGGCGTCCTCTCGCCACTCCTCGGGGAGGGCGTTGCGCGCCGCGAGCACGAGTCGGTCGCGGTCCTTGAGGAGGTAGAACGCCCAGACCGGCACGATGGCCAGGGCGATGATGTTGCCCGCGAAGGCGACGACGCCGGTGGCGATGGGCAGGATCGCGCCGGGGTCGATGGCGCCGCCGCCCGGGCCGCCGTTTGCCAGCGCGGCGATGAGGCCGTCGATGAGGTCGCGCAGCACCCGGGGCAGCTGCAGCTGGTCGTAGGCTCGGGTGAGGTCGTCGAGCCGGGCCTGGAGCTGCTCGAGCAGCGAGGGCAGGTCCTCGACAAAGGCGACGACCTGGCGCACGAGGGGGCCGAACAGGAGCGACAGCCCCTCGACGAGGATGACGATGGCCGCGGCGTAGACCAGGAGGATGGCCAGCCAGCGCGGCGTGCGGCGACGAGTCAGCCAGCCCACCACTGGATCGAGGACGTAGACGAGCAGGGCGCCGAGGATGAACGGGCCGAGCGCGCTGCGGCCGAGATAGAGGACCACCAGCAGCAGGATCGCGGCACCGATGGCCACCGCGGCACGCGGCGAGGGTGGTCTTACGCGGCGGATGCTCTCCAGGGCCACGGTCAGGAGCGTAGCAGACGGTCCGTGAGGGGAGCGACGGCGGCGGCGGAACCGGGCCCTGCGGTGGACTTCCTCATACGCTCATCGGGTGAGCCGAAGAAGGCCTGGCCGGCCCCTCGCGGTGGATGGACCGGTGAGAGTTAGCCGCCTCTGTCTAATACCGGCTCTCTCTTGGCCTCCGCGGCCCTCCCCAGACTCCTAAGGCTCCGGTGGCGCGCGAATGAGGAAGATGGCGCATGGTGGCCGGCCGCCACTAACGCTGCGGCACCTCGTTTGACGCTTCCACGAGCCGGCAGTACCATCCTCGTTCGCGCCCACGGACTCGACGCCCAGCTTCGCGTCGTCCGCCGCGCGCCCGACTCAGACGCAAGGGAACCATGTACGCAGTCATCGAGAGCGGCGGCAAGCAGTACCGTGTCCAGCTGGGCATGGAGCTGGCCGTGGACCGGCTCGACGTCGAGCCCGGCCAGACGATCGAGTTCGAGCGCGTCCTGCTCGTGGCCGACGAGGACCGGGCGGCCATCGGCCAGCCGCTCGTGAAAGGCGCCCGCGTCAGCGCGGATGTCGTGCGCCAGGACCGCGGCGACAAGATCGTCGTCTTCAAGTACCGGCCCAAGGCACGAAGCCGGGTCAAGCAGGGTCACCGCGCCGACCTGACCATCCTGCGCGTCTCGGACATCGAGCTCGACGGCAAGAGCGCCAGGAAGCTCGCCGCCGCTGCGGTCACCGAGCGGCAGCGCCTCGAGGCCGCCGCCGCGGAGGAGGCTGCTGAGCAGGCCGCCGCCGACAAGACGCTCGCCGCGAAGCTGGCCAAGGAGGCGAAGGCCGCTGAGGCCGCAGCCGCCGCCGAGGAGAAGCGCGCCAAGGCCGCGCCCAAGGCGAAGCCCGCGACCAAGGGGAAGGCCGAGCCCAAGGCCGGGGCGGACGCCAAGGCCGCGCCGAAGGCCCCCAAGACTGCCGCTAGCCGCACCCAGGCGCCGCCGCCGGCTGCCAGGCCCAAGGCCCCCCGTGCGACGAAGCCGACGAAGAAGGACGAGTAACCGCGATGGCACACAAGAAAGCCGGTTCCAGCTCGCGCAACGGCCGCGACAGCGTCGGCCAGCGGCTTGGCGTGAAGGCCGGCGACGGCCAGCTCGTGACCGCCGGCTCGATCATCGTCCGCCAGCGCGGCATGACCTTCGTCTCCGGTGAGGGCACCGGCCTGGGCAGGGACTACACGGTCTTCGCCGTGCTCGACGGCCGCGTCCGTTTCGAGCACCAGACGAAGAACAAGAAGCGCATCCGTGTCGTGGCCGAGCCCGTGGAGGTGCAGGCATGAAGCCGGGCCTCCATCCCAAGTACGTCCAGGCCGAGGTGAGCTGCGGCTCATGCGGCCGGAAGTTCCAGGTCGGCTCCACCCGCCAGACGCTGCACGTCGACGTCTGCTCCAACTGCCACCCGTTCTACACGGGCAAGCAGACGATCGTGGACACGGCCGGCCAGGTCGAGCGCTTCCAGAAGCGCCTCGAGCGCGCCGCCCGATCCTAGTCGTCCCCCTCGCACCTCCCGCGGCGGGCCCCACCGGGTCCGCCGTCCTGATTCCCGGGCGCCGGTAGACTTCCACCATGCCCCGCTTCGCCTACGGTGGTCAGGCCCTCATGGAGGGCGTCCTGATGCGCGGCCGCGACGCCATCGC
>JBGPMJ010000274.1:0-3592 GCA_041486935.1 Candidatus Limnocylindria bacterium
CAGCTTCCGGCTCCGCGAGGGGTGGCGCAGCTTCCTGAGTGCCTTGGCCTCGATCTGGCGGATGCGCTCGCGGGTGACGTTGAACTCCTTGCCCACTTCCTCCAGCGTCCGCGCCCGCCCATCCTCCAACCCGAAGCGCAGCTGCAACACCCGCCGCTCGCGCCCCGACAGAGAGTCGAGCACGGCTTCCACCTGCTCCTTCAGGAGCTGGTGTGAAGCGGCCTCGGCCGGGGCCAGGGCGGCCCGGTCCTCGATGAAGTCGCCCAGGTGGGAGTCCTCCTCCTCACCGATCGGCGTCTCCAGGGACACCGGCTCCTGCGAGACCTTGATGATCTCGCGCACCTTGTCCGGCGTGACCACGACTTCCTGCCCGCGGGACATCGCCTCCGCGATCTCCTCGACCGTCGGCTCGCGACCCAGTTCCTGCAACAGGCCACGCGAGACGCGGATGAGGCGGTTGATCGTCTCCACCATGTGCACGGGGATGCGGATGGTGCGCGCCTGGTCGGCGATGGCGCGGGTGATCGCCTGCCGGATCCACCACGTGGCGTAGGTGGAGAACTTGTAGCCCTTCTCGTAGTCGAATTTCTCGACCGCCCGGATGAGGCCGATGTTCCCCTCCTGGATGAGATCCAGGAACGACATCCCCCGCCCGATGTACTTCTTGGCGATCGAGACGACGAGGCGCAGGTTGGCCGAGGTCAGCTGCTCGCGGGCCTCCTTGCCGATGCGCACGACGCGGCCACGCCGGTCGCGCGGCTTCGTGGACGGGTCGGCATTGGGGTCCCAGCCCATCTCGAGCATGGTCGTGGCGTCCTGCCCGCCGAGGATCCAGCGCGAGAGTGCCTCGTGCGCGACCTCGCGCGCCCAGTCGTAGACGGCCCGCAGCCCGACGTTGTCGCGCGACTCGAGATCCCCGTTGTGCACGGCGTTGAAGGCGAAGTCGACGAGCGTCAGGAGCGTCTCGGCGCCGGGCGCATGGTTGTACTCGGCGACGTGGTGCTTGGCCTGACGGAGCAGCTCCTTGGTCGGGTCCGGGGCGTCCTTCTGGGCGCGGGTGAGGTGGAAATCGGGCGTCGGCGCGAGGAAGCCCCCGGCCTCGTGCGCGGCCAGGGCGGCGCGCAGGATGCGGTCGGTCTCGGCCCCGTAGAGCAGCCGGTGCTGGGGGTGCTTCGTGCGCGTCTTCTTCTCGGTGTCGTTCTTCGTCCACTCCCAGAGCGAGAGGACGCCCATCCAGGGCTCATCGACGATCTGCTCGCCCAACTCGATGGCCTTGGCCAGGACGACCTCCTCCTCGGCCGTCAGGAGGGGCACCTTGCCGATCTCCTTGAGGTACATGCGGACGGGGTCGTCGATGCCGATCATGTCGGCGGCGATCGCGTCCAGCTCCTCCTGGGTGGGCTCCTCGGCCTGCTCGGAGGTGAGCTTGGTGGGCGGCTCCTCCCACGGCTGCTGGCCAGGGTCGTCTACCGAGACCGAGACGCCCAGCTCGGCCGCGACGCCCAGCCCGGGCGCGGCGAGCTGCTCGTCGTCGGAGCCCTTCTCGGCCACGAGGTCGTCGTCGATGCCGCGGCGCTTGCCGCGCTCCAGGACGGCGGCGACGAGATGCGTGTCGGCGGGATCGTGGGTCATGAGGGTCCTCCTAGGGGGATCGATGCGGCGGCGCGGCGGGTGGTCTTGGAAAGCAAGGTTTCGTCGTCGAGCCGGCGGTCGAGCTCGGCCCGTTCATGCTGCAGCTCGAGGACCTGGCCCCGGATCCGGTCGCGAACGACGGCGTCGCCGGAGGCCTCGGCCTCCGCGAGCTCGGCGCGCTTGAAGTCGAAGAGGTCGATGAGGCGGCGCCGTTCGAGGTTGAGCAGGCACTGCTCGAGCGCCTGTTCGAGGGCCGCCTCCGTCTCGGGCTCGGGGTCGGATCGGGCGTAGATCGTGCGGGCGAGGGCGCCCAGGATCGGGTCGAGCGCCTCGAGGAAGCGGTCGCGCCTGAACTCACCCTCGGGATCCCCGTCGCGGTCGGCGAGGACGACCCGCCACAGCTCGCGGGCGGGGGTCGTGATGAGGTCCTGGGGCGGCAGCCGGTCGCGCACGCGGAGCTGCCAGGCGGGGTTGGTCAGGAGGAGCCGAAGCAGCGTGGTCTCGACGGGCTCGAGGGTGCGGGCGACCGCCTGGGGGTCGAGGGCGCCGGGACTGGAGAGGACCGCATCGAGGTTGATCCGACCGCCCGCGTGAGCCCCCTCGGACCCGTGGGGACGGCCGGGCCCGAGACCCTCGGGCTGGCGGAGCTTCTCGAGCAGGACGCGCTCCTCGACGCCCGAGCGGCGCGCCAGGAGCTGGAGGTAGCCGTCGCGCCGGACCGGGTCGACGATGGCGCGCAGCGTGGGCATGACCGCGGTCACGAGGCGCTCGCGCCCCTGGATCGTCTTCGGGTCGTGGCGCGCGGCGTGGATATCGATGAGGTACTCCATGATCGGCTGCGGCCCCTCTGTCGCGGCGCGCCAGGCGGCGGGGTCCTCGCGGATCACCTCGTCGGGATCCTTGCCCTCGGGGAGACGCACGACGCTGACGTCCGTGAGGCGGCCGCGGTGGGCGGAGCGCTCGATCTCGCCGATGAGCGCCGTCAGCTCGGTGGCCCCGAACGTGCCGGCGCCCTGCCCTGCGGGATCGACGTCGTAGGCGAGCGCGATCCGAGGGGCGTAGCGCGTGGCCAACTCCACCTGGCCCGCCGTGAGCGCCGTGCCCAGGCCGCCGACGACGGTCTCGAAGCCGTGCTGGTGGGCCATCAGGGCGTCCGTGTAGCCCTCGACGATGACCGCCTGCTGGGCCTTGCGCATGGGGCCCTTGGCACGGTCGATAAGGTAGAGCGTGCGGCTCTTGTCGAAGAGGAGCGTGGCGGGGGAGTTGAGGTACTTCGGGCCGCGGTCCGCGCCCGGCGCCGGCGTGCCCGGCGCGGTCGGCGCCGGCTCGAGGATGCGGCCGCCGAGGCCGCTGGCGCCGCCTGAGGCGTCGCGGATGGGGAAGATGACGCGGCCCCGGAAGCGGTCGTAGACCCCGTCGCGGCGGCCCCTGATCACGAGGCCGGCGCCCTCCAACTCCTCGTCGGTGGCGTTGCGCTTCGACTTGAGCGCTCGGGTCATGGCGTCCCAGGAGTCCGGGGCGTAGCCCAGCTGGTAGGTGTCGATCGTGGCGTCGCTGAAGCCGCGGTCGTGGAGGTAGCGCAGGGCGCGCTCGCCCACCTTGTGGTTGGTCAGCGCAGCGTGGTAGAACGCGATGGCGCCCTCCAGGACCTCGCGCAGGCGCTTGCGCTGGGCGTCCTCGCGGGACGTGCGCTCGTCGAGCTCGACGCCCGTGCGCCCGGCCAGGCGGCGCAGCGCCTCGGGGAAGTCCACACCCTCGCGCTGCATGACGAAGTTGAAGACGTCGCCGCCCAGGCCGCAGCCGAAGCACTTCCAGGTCTCGCGCCCCGGGGTGACCACGAAGCTGGCCGTCTTCTCCCCGTGGAAGGGGCACAGCCCCTTGTAGCTGGCACCGGCCTTCTTGAGGGGCACCTGCTCGCCGATGAAGTCGACGATGTTGATCTTTTCCTTGATCGTTGCAG
>JBGPMJ010000275.1:0-3589 GCA_041486935.1 Candidatus Limnocylindria bacterium
AGCGTGGCCGCCACGAACGCCCTCAGCGCGGCCTTCTTGGGCCCGTTGAGCGTCTCCGCGCTGGTGATGAGCCCGGGGCCGGGCAGCGGCGTGATGGCGTCGACCGTCAGCACGACGACCTTCTCGCCGCTCAGCTCGAGCTGCACGGGCTCGTTGTTGACGAACCCCGTGGCGGCGTCGACGGCGCCCACGCGGACGGCTACACCCTGGCCGTAGTCGGGGAACTCCTTGATGTCCAAGTCGGCCGGCGTGAGGCCGACCGATACCAGCAGCGCCTGGAGCATGATCCAGCTGCTGCCGTACTTGCCGGGGATGCCCAGCTTCCTGCCCTTCAGGTCGGCCGCGCCGGTGATCCCCGACGACGCCTTGGCGAAGACGATGCTGGGAAAGTCGGCGTAGATCGAGGCTACGTAGCGCACCGGGATCCCCTGGCTAGCGGCGGGGATGAGGCTGGTGCCGTCGGCGATGCCGATGTCCACGGCGCCCTGCCCGACGAGCGTGATGAGGTCGGGGTCGATCTTGTTCTCGAAGGTCACTTGGAGGCCCGCGTCACGGTAGTAGCCGGCCTGGTCGGCCAGATAGAACTGGGCGAACTGGACGCTCGGGATGTAGCCCAGCCCGACACGCAGCGGCGTGAGCGGGGCGGCCGTGGGGCTGCCGCCGGAACCCGAGCCGCAGGCGGCGACGAGGCCGGCCAGGAGGACGGCGACGAGACCGGCGGCGAAGAGACCGGCGGGGCGGCGGGACCCGAGGCGGGCGCCGGGGCGGCTGGACACGAGGAACAACGCAGCCTCCTTGCGGGTGCTCATCCGCGTGCGCCGACCATCCGGCGCTCCACGGCAACGACGGCGAGGTAGAGGACGATGCCGATGAGGGCGATCGTGGCCAGGGTGGCGAAGAGGAGGGGGGTGTCGAAGAGGCTGCCGCGGGCGAGGTTGATGAGCACGCCGAGGCCCCGCTCGCCGCCCGCCCACTCCCCGATGATGGCGCCGATGACCGCCAGCGTGACGCCCACCCGCATGCCGCCGAGGATCGCCGGCAGGGCAGCGGGGATCTCGACCTGGCGAACCAGCTGCGACCGAGTGGCCCGGAACGCGCGCGCCATCTCCACCAGCCGCTTGTCGACGGAACGGATGCCGACCATGGTCGCGATGGCGACCGGGAAGAAGACGATCAGCGCGCAGATGAGCACCTTGCTCAGCAGCCCCGTGCCGAACCAGAGCGCGATGAGCGGCGCGATGGCCAGGATCGGCGTCGCCTGGGCGGCCACGAGGTAGGGCGAAAGGAGCCGCTCGGCGAAGTGGGAGCGAGCGAGCAGCATGCCCACCAGCAGGGCGGCGCCTGCGCCGACCGTGAAACCGAGCACGATCTCCAGGAGCGTCGCGGCGGCGTGCGGGGCGATCGTGCCGTCCAGCCACGCGTCGACGAAGCGCTGCCCGACGACGAGCGGGCCGGGTAGGAGGTACGGCTGGTAGCCACCGAGCCAGACGAGGGCCTGCCAGGCGACGACGAAGATGACGGCCCCGAGGAGGACCGGCGCATGATCGAGCCGTCGCGCCCGAGCCTCCTTCGGGGCAGGGGCAGGGGCAGGGGCAGGCGCCTGGGTGAGGCTCATGCGCCACCCTCCCGTCCGAAGGGGTCGAACCAGGCCGGCACCCCCACGCCCTCCAGCGGGTCCCGGCCGCGCGAGGCCGCCAGGGCCGGCTGGAGCCCCCAGGCCTCCTCGGGCGCCGGTTCGTCGGCCGCCCCGGCGAGGTTCGCCCGGATCGCCGCCGCCGTTACGGAGACCACGGCCGTGTCGAGCATCGATAGGCGGCGCGGACGGGGCAGGTTCACCGGGATGTCGGCAACCACCAGGCCGGGTCGCGGCGAGAGGACGAGCACCCGGTCGGCCAGGAAGATCGCCTCGCTGACGCTATGGGTCACGATGAGGATCGTCGTCGCCGTTTCCTGCCAGATGCGCAGCAGCTCCACGCCGAAGCGCTCGCGGGTCAGCGCGTCGAGCGCGCTGAAGGGCTCGTCGAGGAGGAGGACCGAGGGTTCGAGGGCGAGGGCGCGGGCGATGGCCACGCGCTGGCGCATGCCGCCCGAAAGCTGGTGGGGTCGGGCGCCGGCGAATTCGGCCAGGCCGACCAGCTCGAGCAGCTCGCGGGCCCGGGCCAGGCGCTCCGAGGCGGACCGGCCGGCCAGCTCGAGGGGGAAGGCGACATTGGCCGCGGCGTCGCGCCAGGGCATGAGCCGCGACTCCTGGAAGACGAAGCCGACGCGCGGGTCCGGGCCGGCCACGGGCGTGCCGTCCAGGCTGACCGTGCCGCGATCCGCGCGAAGCAGCCCGCCGACGAGGCGCAGCAGCGTGGACTTGCCGCAGCCGTTAGGCCCGACGATGGCGGCCACCTGGCGCTCCGGCACGCGGAACGCCACCCCGTCGAGGGCGACCAGCGGCATCCCGGCCGCGGTCGGGAAGCTGCGGGCGAGGTCGTCGACGTCGATGCTGGCCAGCGGTCTGTCTCCCGTTTCGGGCCTCGCCGCCCGGCGCGCGGGGGCGCACTGGCGGACCGGGGCGCGGTCAGGGGTGGGCGACGGCATGCGGGCCACGGTCGCCGGGCGCCCCGACGCCGCGTGGGGCATCGTTCGGCCCGCGCCCGACCGGGGGCGCGCTGCCCTGCCTTCTCCCATCCGGACTGTGACCGTCGGCTCCCTGCCAGGGGATCCACCGCCGCCGCGGATCGACGCGGACGTCGGGTCGTGGGCTGGCGGATGAGCGGCTGGCGCCGCATCCGCCGACCACCGGTCGGGACTTCCACCCGACCCCGAAGGCGAGGCTATGCGTGTTGTGGGGGCAGGATAGCGCAACGGCGGTCAGCGGCCCACCGCACGGGGTGCGGCCCGGGCTGCCCTTGTGCACGCAGCGGTCAAACGAACGAACGAGGGGCTGTCCAAACCGTCTCGTTCGCCTTCCGGTGCACCAGGCGTTCAACCTGGCGAAGGAGGCGACCTCGGCGGCGCGAATCGGGTCCGCCGTGCGCCGCCTTGAACGCCCAGTGATCAATGGACCGTCGGCGAGCCGGGCAACGACCGGACCTCGGGACCGGCCGGGGCCACCCCCGTACGCTTTCTCCGCCGCTGGACCAGGCGTTCCTCATCGGCACCGTGGCGCTCGGCGCCGTCGTGGTCGGCGGCCTCCTGCGGTTCGCGCAGCGGCGCACCTAACCCTCGGCCAGGAAGTCCTCGATCCTGCGCCGGATCCCCGCCGCGCTCAGGCCCAGCTCGGCATCGTGTTCGTCCACGGAGCCATATCGCGTGAGCACACGCCGCGGGACCCCGATGGCCTCGATCCGGACCGGGTCCGGCCGCAGGGCCGCCACGATCTCCGGAACCAGCGTCCCCTCGTAGTACGGCTCGACGACCACGACCGCCCGGTCGCCGGGGAGCGTCTCGGCGCGAAGCGTCTCGCCGTCGAAGGGTGCCACGGTCGTGCAGTAGAGCACGGTCACATCGAGCTTCACGACGGCCTCGAGCACGCGATCGAGCATCGGACCGACGGCGACGACGGTGGCCGTCGATCCGCGGCGAACGACCTCGAGCCGGC
>JBGPMJ010000276.1:0-3577 GCA_041486935.1 Candidatus Limnocylindria bacterium
CTCATGGATGCCGGGGAGCGTTTGGCCACGCTGCGCGAGGCGATCGACGAGACTCTGGGAGAGGCCGCCCGGGGCATCGAGGTGGCCGCCTTCGAGGGTCTCACCGTGGAGGCCGCCCGGCGCCACGGGGCGCATTTCATCGTGCGCGGCCTGCGTGCCGTGAGCGACTTCGAATCGGAGATGCAGATGGCGCATACGAACCGCAAGCTGGCGCCCGAGGTGGATACGATCTTCTTCATGACCGCGCTCGAGCATGCCTATCTCAGCTCGACGCTGGTGAAGGAGATCGCCGCCTTCGGCGGCGACGTGCGGGGCATGGTGCCTCCGGCCGTCATGCGGCGCTTGGGGTCGTGGGCGCCGGTGGGCTAGAATGTCCCGTCAGCCCAAAGAGGAGGACCTCCCGATCGACATCATCTTCCTCGTCGAGCAGCTGGAGCGACGGGTCGCCGAGGGGCGCAAGCTGCCCCTGTCGAACAACGTCGTGATCGATCAGGCGACCGCACTCGACCTCATCGACCAGCTGCGCGTGTCCGTGCCCGAGGAGGTCCGTCAGGCGAAGCGGATCAGCCAGGAGGCGGACCGTATCCTGGAGAAGGCCCAGGAGGAGGCGGACCGCATCGTCGCGCGAGCCCAGGAGCAGGCGGCGTTCCTCATCGAGGAGCGGGAGCTGCTGCGCGCCGCCGAGCAACAGAGCCAGGCGATCGTGGCCGAGGCGCACGCCCAGGCGGATGAGATCCGGCGCGGGGCGGACGAGTACGCCGCGAGCGTCCTGGTCAAGCTCGAGGGTGAGGTCGTGAAGCTCCTGCAGGGGATCCGCCGCGGCATCGCCATGCTCGACGAGCGTCATCCCGTGGACACCCGCGCCGCCCTCGGGTCGCTCGGGGACGGGGACGAGGCCGGGGCGGCCCCGTCACATGCTCAGCTATAACGTCGCGGGCCTGCTGCGCTCGACGCCCGGCACCGCTCGCCGCTACGAAGTCCACGCCGCGACGCTGGAGATCGCCGACGACCTGCGGCTGGCCGCGCCCATCGAGGGCGAGGTGCGTCTGGCGAGCACGGGCCGCAGCATCCTCGCGACGGCTGAGTTGACGACCGCGCTCGACGAGCGCTGCAGCCGCTGCCTGGCGCCGGTCGCGACGCCCGTCCACGTGTCGCTCCAGGAGGAGGCGCTGCCCTCCATCGACATCGACACGGGGCTGCCGGTGGACACCGCGGCGGAGCCCGATGCGCTGCGCCTCGACGACCACCACGAGCTCGACCTGCAGGAAGCTGTCCGCGAGGCCATCTCGCTGGCCGAGCCGATCGTCCCGCTTTGCCGGCCGGATTGCCGCGGGCTCTGCCCGCGCTGCGGGGCCGACCTCAACGACGACCCGGATCACGATCACGGCGACGCGCCGCTCGATCCGCGCCTGGCCGGGCTTGCCGAGTGGCGGGCACCGGACGCGGGCGACTGACCCACCTCTCACCAAGGACGAAGGAGAACCACCGATGGGTGTCCCCAAGCGGCGCGTGTCGCATGCCCGGCAGGGCGACCGGCGCTCCCACCACGCGCTGGCGCTGCCGGATCTCGAGCCGTGTCCTCACTGCCGCGAGATGAAGAAGGTCCACTTCGCCTGCCCCAGCTGTGGCTGGTACGGCGGCAAGGAGACTGTCCGCATCAAGCCGCGCGGCGGCGACACGAGCGCCTCCTAGGCAGCCCCGAGACGTCCCCGTGGACGTCGACACCGTCCGCGCCCGCTTCCAGCCGAGCGCGGCCGCGCGCACGCGCGTGGCCGTCGACGCCATGGGCGGCGACCACGCCCCGGAGGAGGTCGTGGCCGGCGCCCTGGACTGGGCGCGCGACCACCCCGACACTGACCTCCTGCTCGTCGGCGACGAGCCGCGCCTGCGGCCGTACATCGACGGCCCGCTGCCCGCGAACGTGGAGATCGTCCAGGCCGCGGAGTCGGTGGCCATGGACGAGCATCCGGCGGCGGCGGTGCGCCGCAAGCGCGATGCCAGCATCAACGTCTGCATGCGCCTTGTCCGCGAGGGCCGCGCCGACGCCGTCGTCTCGGCCGGGCACACGGGCGCGGGCGTGGCCGCCGCGATCCTCGGGCTTGGCCGCCTGCCGGGCGTCGACCGGCCCGCGCTGGCCGTGCAGATGGTCACCGAGAAGGGACCCTTCGTGCTCCTCGACATCGGCGCCACGACCGACTCGAGCGGCCACAACCTGGCCCAGTACGCGCGCATGGGCGCCATCTACGCCGAGCAGGTGCTGGGCGTGGCCGACCCGTCGGTGGCGCTCCTCTCCATCGGCGAGGAGGGCGGCAAGGGTGAGCAGCGGGTCCAGGATGCGACCGAGCTGATCGCCGCCAGCGACCTGCGCTTCGTGGGCAACGTGGAGGGCAAGGACCTCACGTCCCACCTCGCCGACGTCGTCGTCTGCGACGCGACCGTGGGCAACGTGACGATCAAGTTCTTCGAGGGCCTGTCGGGCTTCATCTTCGCCCTGCTGCGGGAGGAGTTCCGCCGCCCGCCCTGGGGCCCGCTGGGCTTCGCCTTCATGAAGTCGGGCATCGCGCGCATCCGGGACCGCTTCGACTACGAGCGCCTGGGCGGCGCCCCGCTGCTGGGGGTCCGGGGGACCGTCCTCATCACCCACGGGCGCGCCAAGCGCCGGATGATCGGCTATGCCGTGGAGGTCACCGCCATGGCCGCGCGGGCCCGCATCCCGGAGCGGATCGAGGCCGCGCTCCGACGCGACGAGGCGGCCCTCGACGCCGCCGGCGCGACGGCCCCCATGGACGAGCCCGGCGTCAGCGCATGAGCGCGTCTCTTCGCGGCGGGATCGATGAGCTGACCGTGCGCCGCCGGGTCATCGCCGCCATCGCGATGACCGCCGCGCGGGCCGTACCGGGCGTCGATCGTGTCGGTCGCGGCGGGCCCCGGGTGCTGGCCTGGCTGGCCGGCAGGCCCGTCTCCGCTCGGCTGATCGAGGATCGGGTGCACATCCGGCTGTGGCTCATCGCCCGCCAGGGCGAACCCCTGGCCGAGCTGAGCGCCCGGGCAAGGACGACCATCGGTCGCGCCATGGAGCAGCAGCTGGGACTCCGGCTGGGGGACGTGACCGTGCTCGTCGACGGCGTCGGCGGCTGAGGTCGTGCCGAACGCCCGTTCGAGTCGCGGTGCTCACGGCGCGGAGCGCGAGGGGCGCCGGCTGGCCCTGACGGCCATCTTCGAAGCCGACTTCGGGCAGCGCACGGCGGCCACCGCCCTCGAGCGCGAACTGGGCGGCGGATCCGTGCCCGATCGCACGGCGCTACTGGCGCGAGCGATCGTGGACGGCGTCGTGCGGCACCGCGACGCGATCGACGAGCGGATCGAGCGCGCGGCGCCCGTCTACCCGGTGGTCGGCCTGGCACGGATCGACCGCGCACTGTTGCGTTCGGCCCTCGGGGAGCTGCTACACTGCCCGGCGACGCCGGCCCGGGTCGCCATCTCCGAGTGGGTCGAGCTGGCTCGGACGTACAGCGGCGAGCCGGCGCGACGGCTCCTGAACGGGGTCCTCGGCCGGATCGCGACCGAGGCGGCGGAG
>JBGPMJ010000277.1:0-3572 GCA_041486935.1 Candidatus Limnocylindria bacterium
CGGCCCCGGAGCCGAGGTTGGCCACGAGCAGCCCGGGGCCCGACGAGCCCGTCCGCTCGAGGGCCGCCAGGTGCGCCTCGGCCAGGTCCTCGACGTGGACGTAGTCGCGCACGGCGGTCCCGTCGGGGGTCGGGTAGTCGTCCCCGAAGAGGGTCATCGGCTCGCCCGTCTCGACAGCGCGCAGGACGTTGGGGATGAGATGCGTCTCGGGGTCATGGTCCTCGCCGTTCACGGCGCTTGCGCCGGCCACGTTGAAGTAGCGCAGGGTCGTGGCGCGCAGGCCGTGCCTCGCGGCCGCGCGCGCCACGACCTCCTCGAAGCGCCGCTTCGTGTCTCCGTACGGGTTGATCGGCCGGAGGGGCGCGTCCTCGGTGATGGGCGTCTCCTCCGGCGCCCCGTACACCGCCGCCGTCGAGCTGAAGACGATCCGTCTGACGCCGGACTCCCGCATCGCCTCGAGCAGCGTTGCCCCGCCCATGACGTTCTCGCGCTCGTACAGGTCGGGGTCGCGCACGGACTCTCCGACGAGCGAGCGCGCGGCGCAGTGCAGGACGGCCTCGATCCGCCGGCGGGCAAGGAGAGGGCCGACGACCGACGGGTCCCCGACGCTGCCGACGACGAGCTCGACGCCCGGCGGCACCGCCCCACGGTGGCCGGTGACGAGGCTGTCGAGGACGGTCACCTCGTGGCCGACGGCGACCAGGCGCTGCACCGAGACGCTGCCGACGTACCCCGCGCCGCCGGTGACGAGGACGCGCATCAGCGGCCGAACAGGCGGGCCAGGAGGCCGCGCTTCTTGGGGGCCCCGGGAGCCGGGGCCGGCTCAGGCGCGGGCCTGAGGGCGGCCGGGGGATCGGCGGGCCCGAAGTCGGGCACCGGTTCGACCGGTCTGGGCGCCGTCGCGGCCGCCGTGGCCAGCTCGGCGGCGCCTCGCGTCCGCCAGCGTCGCTCGTTCTCGACGGCCCAGTCCGGTCGCTCCACGGGCTCGCCGCGCGTGGCCAGGATCTCGGCCATGCGCGCCTCGAGCCGCACGGCCACCGTGTCCTCCGGATCGATCTCGAGCGCGTGCAGGGCCAGCGCCCAGGCGCCGCGATCGTCATCCCGCTCGAGCGCCACGCGCGCCAGGCCGACCACGGCGATGGCGTTCTGCGGGTCCGCGTCGGCCGCCTGCCGGTAGAGGCGCTCGGCCTGGTCGAGCAGCCCCATGGTCAGCGTCCGTTCCGCCTGCAGCAGCAGCTCGATCATCGGCGCCCGGCCTCGGCGATCCAGCTGCGCACATCGGCCAGCAGCGTCTCGCGCGTGTTGCGCGAGGGGTCCGCGACGACCGACTCGAGGAGCCGGTCGAGCAGCTCGCCCAGCCCCGGTCCCGGCGTCAGCCCCAGCTCGGCCTGCAGGTCGTCGCCGTCCACCGCGAGGTCGCCGAGCGTCATGGGCACGCCCCGCTCCAGCTCGGCGGCGACTCGCTCCCGCAGTTCGTCGAGGCCGCCCGCGTCGGCCGGCGCGCCGCTGCCGAGGTTGTCCGCCTCGCGCAGCAGGAAGAGGCGTGGCAGGATGTCGCGGCCCACGGTGCGGATGAAGCGCCGCACCGCCGCGTCGCCCCAGCGGGATTCGTAGCCGTACATGTGCCAGCGCACGAGCGCCACGACCGGCTCGGCCTCGCGCCGGGGCAGGGCAAGCCGGCGCAGGAGGTCGGCCGCGTGGCCCGCACCGACCTCCTCGTGACCGTGGAAGTGCCCCTCGCCCAGCGTCTCGGGCTTGCCGATGTCGTGGAGCAGCGCCGCCAGGAGCAGCGTCTCGTCGTCCGGGGCCAGCCGTGCCGCGGCGTCCAGTGTCGCGAGCGTGTGCTCCCAGAGGTCCATGCCCGGCGCCTTCGCCTGCGGCACGCCGCGCTGCGCGGCGAGGAGCGGTATCACGTGCTCCAGCAGGCCGGTCTCGGCCAGGCTCCGGAAGCCCCTCGACGGGGGATCGGCGAAGAGCATCTTGCGCAGCTCCTGCCCCACGCGCTCCGACGAGACGTGCGCCACGAGCGGCGCTAGCTCGCGTAGCGCGGCGAGCGTCGCGGGCTCGATCGTGAAGTCGAGCTGCGCGGCGAGGCGCACGGCGCGCAGCAGCCGCAGGGCGTCCTCGTCGAAGCGCCGGCGGGGATCGCCCACCGCCCGCAGCACCCGGGCGTCGAGGTCGGCCAGACCGTCCGTGGGGTCCTCGAGGGCCGGCTCGGGCGCCGGCACCTCGAAGCCGAAGGCCCCGGGCCGGTCGCCCGGTCGCCCGAAGGCGATAGCGTTGACGGTGAAGTCGCGCCGTGCCAGGTCCACACTAAGTGAATCGCCGAATTCGACCCGGTCGGGGCGGCGGCGGTCGCGGTAGTCGTGGTCGCGGCGGAAGGTCGTCACCTCGACCGCCGCGCCGGGCGGCGCCGGCACGAGCACGGTCCCGAAGCGGTTCTCGTAGTGCGAGCCGGGGAAGAGCGCCATGAGGCGGTCGGGGCGGGCGTCGGTGGCCACGTCCCAATCCTTCGCCTCACGCCCCAGCAGGTCGTCGCGCAGCGAGCCGCCCACGAGGTAGGCGGCATGGCCACTCGCCCACAGTGTGGCGAGGACCGGGCTCACGTGGTCGGGGACGCGCGGTGCGGGCGGCATCGCGCCACGCTCAACCGTGTCCGAGGAAGAGGTAGCTCCGCCAGGCCTCGTTGCGCGGATCGGCCAGGTACGGCGAGAAGAGCGAGTAGACGTCGCTGCGCGGCTCCTTCGGCGGCCGCAGCAGGCGCATGCGCGCCTCGTCGGGGAGGCGGCCGCCCTTGCGGTGGTTGCAGGTCTTGCAGGCGGCCACGAGGTTGTCCCAGGTGTGGCTGCCGCCGCGGTGGCGCGGCACGATGTGGTCGAGCGTCAGGTCGTGCGTCTGGCGGCTGCAGTACTGGCAGGTATGGTCGTCGCGCGTGAAGATCTCGCGCCGCGAGAGGCGCACGCGGGGCCGCGGCCGCTTGATGAGGTACTGGAGCCGGATCACGCTGGGGGCGCGGAAGACCTCACGCGCGGTGCGGATCTCGTGGTGGTCGTACTCGATGACCTCGGCCTTCTCGCCGAAGAGCAGCCGGAAGGCGCGCCTGACGTCGCAGACGTTGAGCGGTTCGTAATTCGAGTTGAGCAACAGTACGACGCTGTCCATCGCTCCCTGGAGCCGGCCGGGACTCGGCCACGCAACGGGCGCATGGTAGCAAAGGGTGAGCGCGGGGTGCGCCGCCGGGCTACTCGCCGGCCAGATCCGCCGGCACGAGCGAGAACATGACGCAATCACCGTCGTCGTCGTAGTTGCGCAACACGCCCTCGCGCACGAAGCCGCAGCGCTCGGCCACGGCGTGCGATCCGACGTTCCCCTCGAGCGTGTAGAGGGCGAGCCGGACCAGGCCCATCTGGCGCATCGCCCAGCGGCTGACGAGCCGCAGTGCGCGGGTCGCGACGCCCCGACGCCGTGCCCACGGCGCGACCCAGTAACCGACGAACGCGCGGCGATCGCGCGGGCCGTGGACAGTGATCGCGCCGAGGAGGCGACCGTCGCCGGATTCCACGATCGCGAAG
>JBGPMJ010000278.1:0-3566 GCA_041486935.1 Candidatus Limnocylindria bacterium
GCCGTGCAGGGACCGCGGGCGGCGGGCATCCTCGCGCCGCTCACGGACGTGGACCTCGGGTCGCTGCGCTACTACGCCATCGCGCGCGGCAGCGCGGCCGGCGTGCCGGCCTGGGTGGCCCGCACCGGCTACACCGGCGAGGACGGCTTCGAGCTCTTCGTGGCGTGGGACGCCGCGCCTGCCGTGTGGGACGCGCTCATGGCAGCCGGCGCCGTGGCGGGCCTCGTGCCGGTCGGCCTCGGAGCGCGGGACACGTTGCGCCTCGAGGCCGGCATGCCGCTCTATGGCAACGACCTCGATCGCGCCACGAACCCCTTCGAGGCCGGCCTGGGGCGGGTCGTGAAGCTCGACAAGCCCGGTGACTTCGTCGGCCGCGCGGCCCTCGAGCGGGTCGCGGCCCAGGGTCCCGGTCGGCGCCTGGCGGGCCTCGTCGTCCGCGGCCGGGGGATCGCCCGGCACGGCTACCCGGTCTACCGGCCCGGCGACGATGAACCGTGTGGCGTCATCACGAGCGGGACGGTCTCGCCGACGCTCGGCGTGCCCATCGCCCTGGCCTTCCTGCCACCCGATGAGGTCGAGCCGGGTACCATCGTGGAGTGCGGCGTCCGCGACGCGCGCGTCGCCGCGGAGATCGTCCCGCTCCCGTTCTACCTGCGCCCCACCTAGCGCGAAGGAGCATCGCCCGTGGAGGTCCGCGACGGTCTGCGCTACTCCGACGACCACGAATGGCTGCGCCTCGAGGGCGACGTTGGCGTGATCGGCATCACGGCCTACGCAGCCGACCAGCTGGGCGACGTCGTCTTCGTCGAGCTGCCCGCCGTGGGTTCGACGCTGACGCTCCACCAGGCGTTCGGGGTGGTCGAATCGGTCAAGGCCGTCTCCGACCTCTACGCACCCGTGGGCGGCGCGGTGGTCGGGGTGAATGAGGCGCTGGCCGGCCGCCCAGAGCTCGTCAACAGCGACCCCTACGGGGACGGTTGGATGGTGAAGTTGCGCGTCGCCGATGCGGCCCAGGTGGATGCGTTGAAGGATGCCGACGCCTATCGCGAGCTCATCAGGGCCGGCTGACGCGATGCCCTACGGACCGCACACGGGCGACGATCGGGCGCGGATGCTGGCCGCGCTGGGCCTCGACTCGGTCGAGCCGCTCTTCGCCGACATCCCCGCCTCTGTCCGGGCGCACGGGCTCGACCTGCCGGGCCCGGAGCCGGAGCTCGAGCTGGCGGCTCGCCTGGAGCGCCTGGCGGCCCGCAACCGGGTGGATCTGGCCACCTTCCTGGGCGCCGGCGTCTACCGCCACTACATCCCCGCCGCGGTGGACCAGATCGTCTCGCGCGGCGAGTTCTACACCGCGTACACGCCCTACCAGCCGGAGATCAGCCAGGGCACGCTGCAGACGATCTACGAGTACCAGTCCCTCCTCGCCGAGCTGACCGGGCTCGACGTGGTCTCCGCCTCGCACTACGACGGGGCGGCGGCCACGGCCGAGGCCGCCCTGATGACCGTGCGCGCCACCCACCGCGGGCGCGTCCTCGTCTCCCGCGCCGTCCACCGCCACTACCTCGACACGGTGCGCACCTACTTCACGCCGGCCGGGCTGGTGCTCGACGAGCTGCCCACGCTCGCCGACGGCACCACGGACCTGGCCGCGCTGGAACGGTCGCTGGTCGCCGGGGCGCCCGTGGCCGGCGTCGTCCTCGGCCAGCCGAACGTCTTCGGCCTCCTGGAACCGATGGCCGAAGCGGCGCGGCTCGCCCACGCCGCCGGCGCTCTCTTCGTGGCGGTCGTCGAGCCGGTTTCGCTGGCCGTGCTGGCGCCCCCCGGGGCATACGGCGCCGACATCGCCGCGGGGGAGGGCCAACCGCTGGGCATCGCGCCGATGTACGGCGGCCCGTACCTTGGCGTGCTGGCCACCACCGACGCCCTGATCCGCCAGATCCCCGGTCGGCTGGTGGGCAGGACGACCGACCTCGACGGCCGGCGCGCCTTCGTCATGACCATGCGTGCGCGAGAGCAGGACATCCGGCGCGAGAAGGCCGCCAGCAACATCTGCACCAACCAGGCGCTGTGCGCCCTGGCCGCCACGGTCTACCTGGCGACGATCGGGCCGCACGGCCTGCGCGACGTGGCCGCCGGCGGGGCCGCGAAGGCCCGCGAGCTGGAACGGGCGCTGCGCGCCGCCGGCGCGCCGCGCGTCCACCGGGCCGCCTACCTCAACGAGTTCGCGGTGCACGTCCCCGGTGCGCAGCGCATCCACGCCGCGCTGCTCGATCGCGGCGTCCTGGCCGGCCTGCCGCTCGCGCGCTGGTACCCCGACGACCCGCTCCTGCGCGACGCGCTCCTGGTGTGCGCCACCGAGGTGACCACCAGCGACGACATCGCGCGTTTCGCCGCCGCGCTGGCGGCAGAGCTGGGCGCCGCCGGGCGCGTCCCGGCAGAGGTGGCCCGATGACCGCTCCGCGCATCGAGATGACGACCGGTCCCGAGCTGGGCCCGCGCACCGCGCTGGGACCGATGCTGCAGCCCACCCTTATGGAGCTCTCGCGGCCGGGCCGCGGCGAAGGCAAGATCCCGCACCCGCCCGCCGATGCGCTCGCGGACATCCCCGTCGAGCACCGCCGCGCCATGCCACCGGCATTGCCGGAGCTGAACGAGGCGGAGGTGGTGCGCCACTTCGTCAACCTCTCGCACCTGAACTACAGCATCGATTCGGGCTTCTACCCGCTCGGCTCGTGCACCATGAAGTTCAACCCCAAGATCAACGAGTGGGCGGCGCGGCTGTTCGGCTTCGCCAAACTGCACCCGCTGGCGCCCGACGCGCTCGCCCAGGGCACGCTGCAGCTCCTCTGGGAGCTGGAGGAGGCGCTCAAGGAGATCAGCGGCATGGCCGCCGTCACGCTCCAGCCGGCGGCCGGGGCGCACGGCGAGCTGACCGGCATCCTCATGGTCCGCGCCTACCACGAGGCGCGCGGCGACCACGACCGGCGCGAGGTGATCGTGCCCGACTCGTCCCACGGCACGAACCCCGCCACCGCCTCGATGGCCGGCTTCACGACGGTCACCGTGCCCCACGACGAGCGCGGTGGCGTGGACCTCGACGCGCTGCGCGCGGCACTCTCGCCGCGCATCGCCGCGGTGATGCTGACGAACCCGTCGACGCTCGGCCTCTTCGAGGACCGCATCGTCGAGCTGCTCGACGCCGTCCACGCCGCGGGCGCCCTGGCCTACATGGACGGCGCGAACCTCAACGCCGTGCTGGGCAAGTTCCGACCCGGCGCTGCCGGCTTCGACGTCATGCACTTCAACGTGCACAAGACGTTCAGCACTCCCCACGGCGGCGGCGGGCCGGGCGCCGGGCCGGTCGGCGTGGGGGGGACGCTGCTGCCCTACCTGCCGTCGCCGCGGGTGCTGCGCGAGCCGGACGGCACATTCCGCCTTGAGCGTCCCGGCGAGCGCCCGGAGTCCATCGGCCGCGTGCGCGCCTATCAGGGCAGCACGGGCGTCCTGGTGCGAGCCTACGCCTACATCCGGGCCCACGGCGGCACGGGACTGGCCCAGGTCAGCGA
>JBGPMJ010000279.1:0-3549 GCA_041486935.1 Candidatus Limnocylindria bacterium
CCCCGAGCGCGAAACGGATGCCCAGGTTGCCCAGCCTGAAGAGGAACGGCAGCTCTGGGCGGGCGGGACGCTCGATCATCGGGCCCCCTGGCGCGTCGGCCGTCAGGACTCCTTGACGCCGATCTGGCGGGTGCCCATCAGCTCGCCGCCGTCGACGCCGATGGTGTTGCCGGTCATCCAGTGGAGGCGTGGCGAGGCTAGGGCGACGATGGCCTCGGCGACGTCCTCGGGCCTCGTCAGACGGCCGCCGGGGTTGCGTTCGGCGGCGAAGTCGCGCAGCTCCTCGTGTCCGGGGATGCGCCGCAGGGCGGGGGTGTCGGTCACGCCGGCGCGGATGCAATTGACCGTGATGCCGTGCGGGATCAGCTCGAGCGCCAGCTGCCGGCAATGCGATTCGAGCGCGGCTTTCGCGGCGCTCACCGGCCCGTATGTCGGGACGTTCTTCGCCGCGCCCTCCGAGGTCATGGCGAAGAGGCGCGAGCCGTCCCGGATGAGGCCGGCATGGAAGAGGTCGCGCACCCACCAGATCATCGAGTGGGCCATGACGTCGGCCGTCATCTCGATCTGCTTCTGGCTGACCTCCTTCTTCTGGGGATCGGTCGTCACGTACGGGAGCGTCGTCCCGAAGGCGAGGGAATGGAGGAAGACGGCGATGACCGGGTCGGCGCCGACCGCGCGACGCTCGGCGAAACGGGCCACGATGTCGGCGATGACCTCGCCGCGCCGATCTTCGTCGGCGGCGTTGACGTTGTGGAAGACGACGGGCACGCCCATGGCCGCGATCTCGTCGCGCACCGCATCTGCGGTGGCCTTCGACGCCCGCATGTCGAGGTGGACGCCGACGATGCCGTGGCCGTCACGGGCCAGGGCGCGGCTGGCGGCGGCGCCGAAGCCGCTGCTCGAGCCCAGGACGAGCGCCCAGCGCTCGCGCGTTTCGGTACGGTTGGGGGCCATCGGTCTCTCCTGCGAGTCGTCAGCCACGAGTGTAGCGAGGTCGGCGTCAGTCCCCGGCCGCTGCGGGCGAGGTCATGCGATCCGGCGGGTGCGCGAGCATGGCCAGCCCGGCCAGCCCGAAGGTCACGGCCGAGACCAGGACCGCCACGTGGATGTCGATGAGTTCCCAGGCCCGAGCGGCGCCCATCGCGCCGATCGCGAGCCCCAGACTCGACAGCGCGGAGACGACGCCGAAGATGCGACCGCGCCGCCCCTCGTCGGTCGCCGCAGCGAGAAGTGCGTACCACGACGACTCGAAGGCCGTCAGGCCCCCGCCGGCGACGATCGTCGCCGCGTAGATGGCGGGTCGCGGCAAGCCGAGGGCCATGACGATGGGGAGGAAGACGATAGGGATGCAGCCGAGGATCGCCATCCGCCTGCGGCCGTTGAGGTCGGCGCGGCGGGCGAGCCATGGTCCGAGGATGATGCTGCCGAGTCCGAACATCGCGAAGACGATGCCGACCTCCGCCGCCGACCAGCCGAGGTTGCCCGTGGCGAAGATGGCGTACGTGGTGATGAAGGCGCCGAACCCGGCCATGGCCGCGAGGTTCGAGAGGAACAGGGCCACGATCGGCCGCCGGCCGTGGTCGTGTTCGCGGTCGATCTCGGGGGTGCGCGAGGCTGCCGCGAGCCGTGCCGCGGCCGGTGGCTCGACACCCGCCTCCGCGCGCACCGACGGGCGCGGCAGGAAGAGGGCGCCGAGGGTGGCCAGGGCGCTCGTGGCTCCGACGAGGAGGAACGGCACGCGCAGGTCGGAGACGGCGACCAGGATGCCGCCGACCGCCGGGCCCATCACGGAGCCGGCCGCACCGGCGGCGGAGAGGATCCCGTTTGCGAAGGCGCGCCGGGACCGTTCCGAGACCTCCGTGAGGTAGAGCCGCTCGGCGATCCCATTGACGCCGCCCCCCAGACCCGCCAGGGCCCGGAACGCGATCAGCGGGATGGCTGCGGTGGCGGTCGCGATGAGGATGTTCGCCCCGGCGTAGACGCCGATGCCGGTGGCCACCAGCCGACGAGACGCGAAGCGCTCGGTGAGGAAGCCACCCGCCAGCTGGCCGACCGCGCTCGCGACGGCGTGAGCGCTCGTGAGCAGTCCGAGGACGAAGGGCGTGGCGCCCATCTGGGTCGCGTAGAGCGGCAGCAGGGGGAGCATGACCGCGACGCCGATCTGGGTGACGAAGGCCATTGCGGCGAGTAGCGTCAGGGGTCGGTCCAGGCGGCGCACGGCAGCCATCGCTCGCGCCGCTCCCGCTCTCGCGACGGCCGTCATCGGTCGTCCTCCTCCTGGCTCGTCTCGACCCGGCACTCATTGTGGGGGAATCGGGCGGTCCCGACCCGGTGCCATGGTCTGCCGGGTCTGCCACCGCAACTGGTACGCTCCGGGACCGTGGATCTTCCCCCCGCCCTGCGGCCCGCCGCCGACGCCGTGGTGCGCCCCATGCGCACGCTCTGGCTGCTCTCGATCGCGCACGCCGTCAACCACGCTCAGGCGGTCCTGCTGCCGCTGATCTACCTCAAGATCATCGAGGAGTTCGGCGTTTCGATCGGTGCGGTCGCGGTCCTGGCCGGGGTGAGCAGCTTCGCCTCGGGGATGGTGCAGCTGAGCTTCGCGTCCCTGACGCGGCACGTGCCGCGGCGCGTGCTGCTCGGCCTCGGCGGGCTCGTCTTCGGCGGCGGCCAGGTGCTCCTCGGCGCGGCCACGAGCTTCCTGCCCTTCGCGGCCACGCACATCGCCATGCGCGTGGGCGGGGCGCCGCAGCACCCGGTCGGCAACGGCCTGCTGGCCGAGCAGTTCCCGCCCAACCGGCGCGGCTTCGCCATCAGCGCCCACATCTCGGGCGGCAACGTCGGCACCGTCACCGTCCCGCTCCTCGGGGCGTGGCTGATCGCCGGTGTCGGCTGGCGCTGGACGGTCGTCCTGTTCGGCATCCCGGCCGTGCTCATCGCCCTGGCCATCCTCGTGCTGGTAAAGGAGGCCGGCACCGACCGCGCGGCGGCCCGCGCGCACGGCAGCGTGCGCGATGCCTTCCGGACGATCCGCCACGACCGGGACCTGCTCTGGCTCTACCTCTCGTCGATCCTCGGCGGCGGGGGGCGCGGGCTCGGTGTGGTCAACGTCTTCGTGCCCATCTACCTCTCGCAGGTCATCGGGCTCGACGATGCCACGGTGGCACTGATGTATGCCGTGCTCGTCGTCTTCAGCGTGCCCGCGCCGCTCGTCGCGGGCTGGCTGTCGGATCGCTGGGGGCGGAAGCCGCTCATCGTGGGCATCTACGTCGCGGGCGCCGGTGCCTTCGCCGTCTTCCTGGCCGCCGGCTCGAACGTGGTGGGCCTGTGGGCCGGCATCCTGCTGCTCGGCCTGTTCAACTTCGCCGAGAGCCCGCAGCTGCAGGCTCTGCTGGCCGACATCGCGCCGGCGGGCATCCGCGATGCCTCGTACGCGGCCTACTTCACGCTCGCGTTCGGGGTGGGCTCGCTGTGGGTCGCGGTCTACGGCGTGGTCGTGGAGCTGTTCGGGAAGGCCACCGGGCTGGGCATCGTGTTCGCCATGATGGC
>JBGPMJ010000280.1:0-3487 GCA_041486935.1 Candidatus Limnocylindria bacterium
AGGACCTCGCGGAAGAACTCGAGCGTGTAGCGCAGCCGCTTCCCGGCGATGCGCAGCTCGTGGATCGTGGGCACGTCCGCCCAGGCCAGGGTAGCGTCGTAGGCCCGCACCTGCTCGTACGCGGTCCAGACCCGGCTGGCGGCCGTGTCGCGCACGCGATGCGGCGTCGTGGCCACGACGTCCCGGGCGCCGGCCCCCGACTGCTCCACGAAAGCGAGGTAGTCGGCCACGAAGCGCCGGTAGGCGCCCGATTCGAGGGTCGCGGTCAGCTCGCGCCGCGCGACCTCGCGTTCACCGTGCCACGCGGCGACGAGCGGCTCGAGGGCGGCCGACTCCTCGGCGGAGAGACCAGCCACGTACCTGCTCAGCCCGTCGAGGAGCACGTCGAGGTCGCGCACCGCGCCGAGGCGGGCAGCGACGCCGCGCAGCTCCTCGACGTAGCGCGCGGCCTGCTTCGGTCGGTAGGCGTCGCCGAAGACGCGCCACGCGGCGCGCATGCGGCGGGTCGCCACGCGCATCCGGTGGAGGTCCTCGATGTCCTGGCCCGAACGGGTCCCGGCCTCGTACCCGAGCATCCGCGCGAAGTGGAAGCGGAGCACCTTGCGACCGGCCTCGGCCAGGGGGTCGTCGGGCGTCAGCCCCGGGCTCTTGCCGACCTCGAGCTTGGCGGCGGGCGGCGGCGCCGGCTCGTCGAGCGGCTCCTCGTGGGGAGGCGTCGGCGGCTCGGCGTCGGCGGTCGCGGCGATGGACGACGGGAGCGCGGTGCCTGTCGCGGCGGCGAGGAGCATCTCGGCGGCGCCGAGCTTCGAGACCGGCGCGCCTCCGACCGCGCCGCTCTGCTCCAGGACGGCGGCCAGGTCGTGGAGCATGCCCTCGTCCCCGCCGCGCATCTCCACCTCGAGCGCGGCCAGGTCGCCCAGCACGGCCCCGGCGTGCTCGACGACGATGTCGTCGAGGCTCAGCACCGCCCAGCCCTCGGGACCCCGCAGGTCGCGCTCGCGGCGACGCTGGCGGAGCGTGAAGCGCTCGACGAGCGGCGTCGTGCCGGCCAGTTTCAGGAGCAGGGCGCGCGCGTCGCTCCCTGGCCAGGCGGCCGGGTCCAGCTCGTCGCCCGCCGGGCCGTTCAGCTCGCGCCGGCGCCGGATGGCGCCGCTCGACGAGCCATCCACGTCAGCCAGGGACTTCAGGTCGATGGTCGTTCCGTCAGCCGACGACCGCAACCGCGCCCCGTACCCGCCGCGCGCGATCGCTCCGTCGGCCGTGTCGATGTAGCGGTCGACGACGTCCGCCTCGTGCCACGGGCCGGCCACCAGCCCCGCCACGCGGTCGGCCTCGAGGAGCGCCTCGAGCGCGGCCGCATCTCGGACCGCGAACTTCAGCTCGACCTCGAGCGGCGTGCCGCTCACGCCTGGACGGCCGACGAGGTGACCGCCTCATTTAGGACGCGGACGTTGAAGTCGAGCCAGGAAAGCTCGCGGTTGATGAACGGCACGGCCGGTCGCGATCGCGGACGCGCCGCTCGGCGCGCGATGGGGGTGCGGACGGCGGACATGGGGCGGCCTGCGCTCTCGACCTGGCGGGGTGTGAGTGCCCGTATCCTAGCGGACGGCCTCGGCGTCTCGGCAGTTCGGGACCTCCTGCCCCCGGCGCCGTCCTGTTCAGCGGTGGGCGGTGTGGGGCTCGGCGGCGCGCCGCGCCGTGTCCTCGGGGCAGGGGCAGGCCTCGCGCAGGCGCTCGAACGTGTAGTAACCGGTGCTGTGGCCGTCCGCCCAGCTGGGGCAGACGGCATACTGGCCAACGAGCTGGATGTCCACGATCTGCGTCTGCTGCGGCGTCAGCACGGGCGCCGAATCGAGCCAGCCGGGCATCCCCGCCTCGCCCCGGCAGTAGGCGCAGGGACAGAGCCAGCGCAGCGTGACCGTGTCGTACTCGGTGCGGTGGCCGTCGGCCCACTCGATCTCCAGCCGGCCGCCCGACCGGTCGGCGTGGATGCGAAGGGGGGTCAGGTACTCGCCGCCGGTGACGTAGCTGCTCATGGGCGGATGCTAGGGCGGATCAGGGTTCCTCGCCGAAGGGGAGGGTGCGCAGCAGGGCGAGGAGCGGGCCGGGCCTACAGGTCTTCGTGTCCTCCACCGCGGTGTCCCCCGGCCGAGGCGCCGCCCGTACCAGCCGCCACAGGCGGCTCCTGACGCCGGGCAGGTACGGCGAGTCCAGCCGCCTGGCGATGACACCCTCCAGGCCGCGCTCGCGGCAGGCCGCCAGGAGCGCGGCGCCCTCGCCGGCGAGCGGTGCCGGTGCGACGAGGTGGTCCCGCCCGATCCCCAGGGCGGTGAGCCGCTCACGGCGGACCCGGAAGGGCTCCGAGAGCAGTGGCACGCCGGCCAGCCAGGGCAGATCGCCGACGACGAAGGTGGCCGTCGCGACCACGGTGCCGGTGCGCCCGCGGAGGCGCCGTCGCAGGGCCGGCCGATCAAGACGGCCGGTGGCGTCGGGCACGACCAGCTCCCCGTCGAGGATCGTGCCCGGCGGTGCCGCCCCGGCCAGGGCGGCCACGACCTCCGCGAAGGCGGCTGTCACCTCGCGCGCCCCGACGATCAGCCGCGCGCCCTCGGGTCCCACGTGCGCCAGCGTCCGCGGTCCTCCCCAGTGGGGGTCGAAGAAGTAACGCCCGTCCGTGGGCAAGTGCCTCGCCGCACGGGGGAGCATCGGGCGCAGGTCGATCGGCGCACGAGGGGGCTCCGCCGCGAGCTCCAGGGGCAGCTGGTCGGTGGCGGGTGCGGGCACATGGGGAGCATACGCGGAGGTCTCCCGTCGCCAAGCCCCATGTCCCGGCCACCTCCCGCGAACGCCACGCGCCGGCCGGGCGCCTCGCTAGACTGGTGACCCGTCCACCACGTCCCGCATACGGAGCCTCTGCATGTCGCGCGCCCCGCGCCCGGAAGACCTCTTCGACCTGCGCGTCCCGACCCAGGTCCGCATCTCGCCCGACGGCTCGACCGTCGTCTTCACGGTGCGTTCGATCGCGCCCGCTCGCGACGGGTACCGCCACTCCCTCTGGCTCGTGCCGTCCGACGGCTCGACGGCAGCCCGCCAGCTGACCTTGGGGCGGAAGAGCGACGCCGCGCCGCGCTGGAGCCCGGACGGTCGCACGCTGGCCTTCATCAGCGACCGGGCCGGCGTCCTGCAGGCCGGCGGCGCGGGCGAGAAGCCGGGTCGCGCCGAGGCGCCCAAGGAGGGGGCCGCGCAGGTCTGGCTGCTGCCGATGGACGGCGGCGAGGCACTCCAGCTGACCCGCCTCCCGCGTGACGTCAGCGACCTGGCCTGGAGCCCCGACGGCGCGCGCCTGTGCGTCGTCAGCGCGGCCACGGGCCTGGCGCCGAGGCCCGAGCGCGCCCCCGATGCGCCGCCCGAGAGCGACATCCGCCAGATCGATCGGCTCATGTACATGGACAACGCGACCGGCTTCACGTACGACCGCCCGGGCCGC
>JBGPMJ010000281.1:0-3426 GCA_041486935.1 Candidatus Limnocylindria bacterium
GGCGGGGTGACCATCGACGCGGTCAACAACCCCTTCGGAGGCGGCGTCATCAGCTTCACCGAGCCGTTCGCCATCGGCTTCACGGTGCTCTGGGTCGTGGGCATGATCAACAGCATCAACTTCATCGACGGGCTCGACGGTCTCTCGACCGGCGTCTCGCTCATCGCCGCGCTCACGCTCGGCGTCATCTCCCTGACGGCCGGCATCGACCAGCCCGAGATCGCCCTCCTGTGCGCCGTGCTGGCCGGTTCGCTGGCGGGCTTCCTGCCCTGGAACTTCCACCCGGCGCGGATCTTCATCGGCACCACCGGGGTCTACCTCATCGGCTTCGCCCTGGCCATCCTCTCGATCCTCGGCACGGCCAAGGTCGCGGTGGCGCTGCTCGTGCTCGGGGTGCCCATCATCGACACGTTCTGGATCATCGTCCGCCGGCTCCTGGCCGGCCAGTCGCCGTTCACGCCCGACCGTGGCCACCTCCACCACCGCCTGCTCGACCTGGGCCTGACGCACCGGGGCGTCGTGCTCACGATCTACGCTATCTGCGGCGTGCTGGCTGCGCTCAGCCTCCTGCTCACGGGAAGCGGCCAGCTCTATGCCTTCATGGGCATCGTCGTCACGGGCGGAGCGTTCCTCTACCTCGTCACCCGGCGCACGCAGGACGCGCTGGACGCTTCGAGCTACGAGGACGGGGATCCGCCGCCGGGTTGAGTCTCTCCTCGGTGTTAGCATCCGGGCACGGCCGTAGCGGGCCGGGTCGCTCGAGAGAGGTGCATGGAGACCGCGCGGCCTCTGCTCCTGATCCTGCTCGCGCTCCTCGTCGCGTTCGCTGCCGTCGTCCTCGTCGCACGCGTGGTCGGTCGTCGGGTCGCCCGGTCCCGAGAGGCGCGCGCGCTCCGCGGGGCCGAGCCGCGCGTCGCCGAACGCCTGGCGATGCTGCGGCCGCGGGCGGTCGCCACGCAGCAGGCGCGCCCGAAGCCGGTGCTGTTGCCGCCCCCGCCGCCCGTCCGAGAGCCGATGGCGCGGCGCACTCCGGTCGCCGCGTCTGTCGGCGTGCTGGGGGCGTCTCCGGGCCTCGACCCGCGGCGGCGGATCTGGCGCGATGCCTCGGGCGCGCTCGTCGTCGTCGCCCTCCTCGGGCTGGTGGCCGTGGTGGCCTTCCCGCTCCCGGGCGACACGGCCGCTACGGCCGTGCCAACGTCCCCTCCGGGACAGGCTGGCGGCCCGCCGGACGTCGCCCAGGGCACGCCGTCCGGCACGGATCTCGCGGCGGGCGCGACGGCCCTGCCGACCCGCGGTCCGATCAGCATCCCGACCGATCAGCCGACCGCCTCGCTGCCCTTGACCGGGCCGGCGACGAGGCCGGCCGCGAAGCCGGCCGCCAGGCCGGGCGCGAGGTCCACGCCCAGGCCCACCACACGACCGACCCCGACGACGAAGCCGACCGCATCGCCGACGCCCACGCCGTCGGACACGCCCACGCCGTCGCCGACGCCAACCCCGACCCCGATCCCGACACGCGAGCGGCCAGGCCCCACGCCGGTGCCGACGCCCACGGACACGCCGGTGCCAACAGACACGCCGGTGCCATCAGACACGCCGACGCCGGCGCCCACGGACACGCCCACGCCGTGACCCCGGGCCGGTCCGTCGGGCCGGGGCGTCGAGTCGCAGCTGCTATACTGCGCCGGCCTTGACAGGCTGCCCGTGAACGGTATCGGTCGCCTGAGCGCCTATTTCGCACTCTTCTCCGAGATCGGCCTCGTGTTCCTGGTGACCACCCTGGCCGGAGCACTCGCCGGCCACTGGCTGGACGGCCAGCTGGGGACGAATCCCCTCCTCGTCGTGATCGGGTTGCTGGGCGGTTTCGGGCTCGGGGCCATCGCGGTCCACCGGCTCGTGACGCGCTTCCTGGCGAAGTTCGAAGACTGATGCGAGCGCGGCCGTGAGCCGCGCTCCGTGTGTGTGGAGCGATCGTGTCGAGCGACCAGCCCGTGGCCGTCGAAGTGGCCGACACCAGCAACGCTGAACGGCCGACTGGCGCCTCGAAGGCCCGGCGGAACCTGCTCCTCGTCATCGGGGCGGTCCTCGTCCTCAACGTCGTCGCGCTGATCCTCTTCCCGCCCTTCCCGCGGGGCGGCCAGCCCGGCGAGGCGTGCGCCTTCCCCGTCTGCTACATCGACGGCAACCTCGAGTTCCCTGCGCCGCACGTCGTCCTGGACCTCGCGCCGGGCGGCGATGCCAGCGGGCTCGTCACCTTCCATCCCAGCCTCACCTCGACCATCGTCACGATGTGGCTGATCTCGGCGCTGCTGCTCGTGGCCGCCTTCCTGCTCGGCCGCCGCAGGCAGCTCGTCCCCGGCCGCGTCCAGAATGTCGCCGAGTTCATCCTCGAGGCGCTGGCCGGCTTCGCCGTGTCGCTGGGCGGCCCGCAGGCGCGCCGCTACGTGCCGATCTTCGCCGCACTCTTCGTCTACATCCTGTTCTTCAACTGGAGCGGCCTCATCCCCATCGTGGGCAAGGTCGAGTTCCTGCGCGCTCCGACGAGCGATGTGAACATCACCATCGGCCTCGCCCTGGTCTCCTTCGCCCTCTTCCATATCGAGGGCGTGCGGGCCATGGGCATCCGGGCCTACCTGGGCAAGTTCTTCCCCCTCCGCGAGTTCCGCAACGGCTTCTCCGCGGGGCTCATCGCCATGTTCGTCGGCCTCGTGGAGCTGATGCTCGAGTTCGTCAAGCCCCTCACGCTCTCGATGCGACTCTTCGGCAACATCTACGGCGGCGAGGTCGCCCTGGGCGTGATGACCTCGCTCACCCTGGCTTTCATGGTCCCCGTAGCGCTGCTCGGGCTGGAGTTCATGCTGAACTTCATCCAGGCGCTTATCTTCAGCGTGCTCACGCTGATGTTCATCCTGGCGGCCATCGAGACCCACCACGACGAGCACGCGGAGCCGGCCGTCGGAGTCGGCCACGGCCGCGACGAGGCTCGCGCCTCCCATCCTGCGCCGCTCGCGGCGGCCCACTGACCAGCGGTCCCAATGAATCCGGGCCAGCCGCCCGGGGTGTAGGAGGAAGCCCTGACATGGAACACATCGGCGCGGGCCTGGCGGCCCTCGGCGTCTTCGGCCCCGGCATCGGGATCGGCATCCTGGCCGGTCTGGCGGCCACGGCCATCGGTCGCAATCCCGACGCGGCTGGCCAGATCCGCGGCCTGGCCATCATCCTCGCCGCCTTCGCCGAAGGGCTCGGCGTGCTGGCCATCGTGGTCGGCCTGCTGACGATCTTCATCAAGTAGCCCGCCGGTTCACGGAGAGCACGTCGTGGAGATCCTCGCCGTCGCTGACGGCCTCGTTCGAGAGGTCGCCCGGTTCGCCGCGGCGGAGGCCGGGAGCGAGGGCGCCGGCCTGACCATCAACCTCTTCTGGGTGA
>JBGPMJ010000282.1:0-3404 GCA_041486935.1 Candidatus Limnocylindria bacterium
GAGGCCGCCGGAGCCGACGGGATCGTGGCCATCAACTCGTTCGGGCCGGTGCTGGCCATCGACCCCGAAACCCGGCTGCCGTACCTCGGCGGCTCCGATGGCTATGGCTGGCTCTCCGGGCCGGCGTTGAAGCCACTCGCGCTCCGCTGCGTCCGCGATATCGCCCGCGCCGTCCGGGTGCCGATCATGGGCGTCGGGGGCGTCAGCCACGGGATCGACGCCGTCGAGATGCTGATGGCCGGCGCGTCCGCGGTCCAGGTCTGTACGGCCGCGATGCTGCGTGGCCCGGGCGTCTTCGGGAAGATCGCGCACGAACTGGACGTCTGGCTCGACGAGCACGGCTATGCGACGGCGGCGGAGCTGCGCGGCCTGGCGCTGGCTGATCAGCCCGCGGCCTGGTCGGCCGGGAAGCCCGTCGTCTCGGAGGCACCGTGCAACGGCTGCGATCTGTGCGCGGTGTCGTGCCCCTACGAGGCCATCACGGTCGTGGACAAGCTGGCGGTCATCGACGAGCAGCCGTGCACGCGCTGCGGCCTGTGCGTCACGCGCTGCCGGCGCGGGGCGATCACGTGGGTCCCGGCAGCGCCATGACGGCTCGATACGCGTTCCTCGCCGACCTGCGGGCCGAGGTGGAGATCCCCAAGGACGGCATCCTCAGCCGGACGGTGTTCAGCGACAGCCGGCTGAAGGTGGTCCTCTTTGGCTTCGACGCCGGACAGGAGCTGTCCGAGCACACCGCGGCGATGCCCGCGGTCATCCACATCCTCGAGGGCGAGGCCGAGGTGCTGCTCGGTGATGACCGGCGCGAGGCCGGCCCCGGCACGTGGATCCACATGCCGGCCGGGCTGCGCCACGCGCTCACGGCGCGGACGCCGGTGGTCATGCTCCTGCTGCTCCTGCGCGACCGGCCCCACCTCCCGGCCTGAGCCGCGCCTGGCGTCAGTCAGGGCTAGACTCGCATCCCATGCTCCCCCCCGCCGACGCCGACGCCGACGAGCCGTTCGAGCCACGCGCCCATCGGGGCCTGGCGGGGGTGGCAGTGCTCCTGGTCGTCGCGCTGGTCGTCACTGCCGTCACCTGGTACGGCTCCGCGCCGGCCGCACCGGCCGCACCGGCCGCGCCGTCCGGCGCGACAGGCGGTGAGTCGGCCGCGGCGGCCCCCCGTGGCGACGTCGATGCCCGCATCGTCGGCTACGCACCGGCCGACTGGGACCCGGCCCTGCAGAGCGACTACGGCTCGGCAACCACGATCGCCCAGGTCTTCGAGTCGCTGACCGCGGTGGACGCGCAAGGCGCCGTGCAGCCCGCCCTCGCCGCGGCCTGGTCGGTCGAGGACGGTGGCCGGCGCGTCGTGTTCACGCTGCGATCGGGCATCACCGACTCGGACGGCACGCCGATCACCAGCGCGGACGTGGTCACGAGCTGGCTGCGCCTGATCGACCCGGCGCGGCCGTCCCCGCTGGCCTCGCTCCTCTCCGACGTCGTGGGCGCCAACGAGCGCCTTGCCGGGCGCATCGGCCCTGACGGGGTGGGCATCCGGGCCGACGGCGATCGCGTCGTGGTCGACTTCCGCCGCCCCGCCGCGTATTTCCCCTCGGTGGCCGCCTCTCCGTCGCTGGCCGTGCTGCCCGCCGCCGCCATCGCCGCCCTCCAGGGTTCGCTCCTGCCGGCCGGTCTCGTCGTCTCGGGCGCCTACGTCCCGACCAGCCAGACCGCCACGGCGATCCGGCTGGAGGCGAACCCACGTTACTGGGCCGGCGCGCCTGCGCTGAAGGTGATCGAGATCGTCTTCGACCTCGGCGGGAAGTCGGTCGTCGAGGCCTTCGAGGCGGGCGACATCGACTACAGCCAGCTGGACGCCTTCAACGCCGGATGGGTGCGCTACGACGCCGATCTCGGGCCGCAGCTGCTGGAGCGCACCGAGATGGCCGTCGACTACTACGGCTTCGACGCCACGAAGCCGCCCTTCGACGATGCCCGCGTCCGGCGGGCCTTCGCCCAGGCGATCGACTGGCACCGGCTCGTCGAGTTGACGACGCCCGACGCCATCGGCGCCACGTCGATGCTGCCGCCCGGCATGCCCGGCCGTAGCGAGACGGACTTCACGCCCTCGTACGACCCCGAGGCCGCCCGTGCCGCCCTCGCAGAGGCGGGCTATCCGGGCGGAGCGGGCTTCCCCGAGGTCGCGCTCGTCACGCAGGGCTACCTCTGGGACGAGCCCATCGCCGCGGAGATCGCGCGCGTGCTCGGCGTCCACGTGCGCCTCGAGCTGATGTCGTCCGAGGAGTATTTCGCGCGGCTCGAGGAGCCCGATCGGCCGGCCTTCTGGGCGATGTCCTGGGTCGCCGACTACCCCGCGCCGCAGGACTTCCTGGGCCTCCTTCTCGAAACCGGGAGCACGAACAATTACGGTCGCTGGAGCGAGCCACGCTACGACGCCGCACTCGATGCGGCCGCCGCCACGGGTGACCCCGCCGAGCAGCAGGCGCGCTACGATGACGCTCAGGCGATCGTCCGCGATGAGGCGCCGGCGATCCCGGTTGCCTACCACGCCGGCTGGGCACTGGCCCGTACGGGCCTCGAGGGCACCGCGGTGTCGGGCACCGGCATCCTCCGTTTCGCGGGCCTGGACTGGGCCGACCGATGAGGCGTCGCCTCGGTCTCCTGGTCGCCGTGCTGGGGCTCACGTTCGGGGCATCCTTCGCCGCACCGGTGGCGGGGGCGGCCACGAGCGTCACCTTCGAGGCGCCGTCGGTCGAGGTCCACTTCGGCCAGGCGATCACCTGGTCACAGGGGTTCGGTTCTGCGACCCCGCCGCTCCGCGTCGAGTTGATGACGCGCCTCGCCGGCAGCGCGACCTGGTTCGTCCAGGAGGTCGAGGCGCGCGAGGTCGGCCAGGCCGCGACCGGCGGCTCGACGTACCGGGTCGACTTCATCGATGGCGGCTTCTACCTGCCCAACGGCGTCATCGACTACCGCTTCCGCGTCACCACCCCCGATGGCGTGGCCGACGGCCCGGGGGCGACCGTCCGCATCGAGGACGATCGCGTCACGTGGAAGACGCTCGAGGGTGACGTCGTGCGCATCCACTGGTACAAGGGCAGCGAAGCCTTCGCCCGGCGCGCGCTGCGCTTCGGCGAGGAAGCCGTCGCCTCGGCCTCCCATCTGCTTGGCGTGACGGAGAAGGAGCCGATCGACTTCTACGTCTACGGCGACTCGACGCTGCTGCAGACCGCGATCGGGCCCAACACGAAGGAGTTCGTCGCCGGCCGTGCGATCGCCGAGATCCGGACGCTCTTCGGGGACGTGGAGCCCGACCAGATCGGCAGCGACTGGGTGCCCGTCCTCATCACGCACGAGCTGACCCACCTCGTCTTCGACACGGCCACGCGGAACGTCTTCCA
>JBGPMJ010000283.1:0-3396 GCA_041486935.1 Candidatus Limnocylindria bacterium
ATGGCGCCCTTCATCGGCGCGGAGTCTAATCCCAACGGCGTGGGTCGGGGGCCGGACCCCCCAGGGCATGACGACTTGTCATGCCAGGGGCCCGAACTCGCGCTCATCCGCTTCGCGATCGGCTCCAATGGCCCGGCAGCCACGCACGACCCGCCGGCCTCGCATGCCCACCGGTCATGCGCCGATCCGCGCTGGACCGCGCGGGCGCGGCCGCGGCCGCTTCTCGCCTACCATCAGCCGCGTGACCCCGCCGCCCGCCGCCCAGCTCGTCGCCGCCCTCCGGGGCGTGCGTGCTCTCCTCCTCGACATCGACGGGGTGCTCGTGCTCCGCGGCCGGCAGATCCCGGGTGCGGCCGAGGCGCTGGCGGTCGTGGAGCGGGCCGGCGTCCCCTACCGGCTGGCCACGAACACCTCGGCCATCAGCCGTACGACGCTCGCCGCGCACCTCGTGCGAGCGGGGCTCGACATCCCCCTCGAGCGGATCGTCAGCGCCGCCTCGGCCACCGCCACGTACATCGCCCGTCGCCACCCGGGCGGGCGGATCTTCCTCATCTCGACCACCGACGCGCGGGCGGAGTTCGCCGGCCTGGACCTGATGACGGGCGAGGAGGCCGACCAGCCGGAGGCTCGCGCCGCCGCGGTGGTCATCGGCGACGCCTCCGACGAGCTGACCTTCGCCACCCTCGACCGCGCCTTCCGGCTCATCCGCGAGGGTTCCGCCCTGGTGGCCATGCACAAGAACCGCTGGTGGCTGACGAAGCGCGGGGTGACGCTCGACTCGGGCGGCCTCGTGGTCGGCCTCGAGTACGCCACCGAGCGGCGGGCGATCGTGGTGGGCAAGCCGACGAAGGCCTTCTTCCTCGAGGCGGTGCGGGAGCTGGCGGCCGAGACCGGCCCCCCGGGCCTTCACGCGGCCGACGTGGCCATGGTCGGCGACGACCTCTGGCACGACGTCCTCGGCGCCCAGCGGGCAGGGCTACGGGGCATCTTCGTGCGCAGCGGCAAACACGGCGACGAGGACCTCGCCCGGGCCGCGACCCGCGCCCGTGGCGGCGGCCGACCCGACGCCGTGGCGGCCGACCTGGGGGAGGTCGCGGCGGTACTCGGGCGCTAGACTGGAGCCCTTACGCCGACCACCCGACGAGCCATGGGGATGCCGCGATGACCAGCCCGACCGCGCCGCGCATGAAGATCACCTACGCCACCCTGCGGGCCGACAACGAGGAGCTGCACGCGGCCTACGAGGCCGGCCTCGAGCGCGCGAAGGCCCGTCTGGGCGCCCACCACCGCAACTTCGTCGGTGGGCGGGAGCGCGACGGCGAGGGCACCTTCGAGGTCCGCTCGCCGATCGACCGCGAGATCGTCGTGGGCACGTTCGCGCGGGGCACGCGCCAGGACGTGCGCGATGCCGTCGCCGCCGCACGCGCCGCCCAGCCCGCCTGGGCCGCTACCCCCTGGCACGAGCGCCTGGCCGTCCTGCGCCGGGCCGCCGACATCATCAGCGAGCGGCAGATGGAGTACGCGGGGCTGATGGCCATCGAGGTCGGCAAGAACCGGCTCGAGGCGCTCGGCGAGGTCGAGGAGACGGCCGACCTCATCCGCTACTACGCGACGACGTGGGAGGACAACGGCGCCTACGACCACCCCATGGACAACCTGGGGGACGCCGCGGTTCACACGCGCTCGATCCTGCGGCCGCACGGCGTCTTCGCCGTCATCAGCCCCTTCAACTTCCCCATGGCGCTCGCGGGCGGCCCCACCTCCGCCGCGCTCATGACCGGCAACGCGGTCGTGTTCAAGCCGGCCAGCGCCGGGGCGATGAGCGGCGTGACGCTCATGGAGGCCTACCGCGGCGCCGGCCTGCCGGACGGCGTCATCAACCTCGTCATGGGCCCGGGCGAGACCGTGGGCGCCGAATTGCGCGAGAACCCGGGCATCGACGGCATCGTCTTCACCGGCTCCTACGAGGTCGGCTTCGACCTCTTCCGGACGTTCTCGACCCGCTACCCGCGCCCCTGCATCGTGGAGATGGGCGGCAAGAACGCGGCCATCGTCAGCCACCGGGCGGACCTCGAGGAGGCGGCCGAGGGGATCATGCGCTCGGCATTCGGCTTCGGGGGCCAGAAGTGCTCCGCCAACAGCCGCGTCTACGTCGAGCGGCCGGTGCATGACGAGCTGGTGCGGTTGCTCGTCGAGAAGACCGAGAAGATCACCATCGGCGACCCGCTCAAGCGGGAGCACTGGCTCGGTCCGATCATCGACCAGCGCGCGGTCGATCGGCACCAGCAGGCGGTCGCCGAGGCCCGGCGCGACGGCCAGGTCTTTACCGGCGGCGAGCACCTCACCGACGGGGGCCTGGACCGTGGCTTCTACGTGGAGCCGACGGTTGTGGGCAACCTGCCCTCGAGCCACCGCCTCTTCCAGGACGAGCTGTTCGCGCCGTTCACCGCGGTCGCCGCGGTGGACTCGCTGGACGATGCGATCCGCCTCTCCAACGACTCGCTCTACGGCCTGACGGCGGGCGTCTACAGCGAGGACCCGGCCGAGGTCGAGAAGTTCCTGAGGGAGATCCACGCCGGCGTGCTCTACGTCAACCGGCGCGCCGGCGCCACGACCGGCGCCTGGCCGGGCGTGCAAGCCTTCGGTGGCTGGAAGGGCTCCGGCTCGACCGGCAAGGCCGGCCTGAGCATGTACTACGTGGCCCAGTTCCTGCGCGAGCAGTCGCACACCGTCGTCGACTGAGGGTCGGAGGCGGGGGACGGCGGGGAGCGCAGCCGACCGCCAGGCCTGTCGACCGCGGTGTCAGTACTACGGGGAGGTGGCGTGCGCTGCGTCCTGCCAGGGATCCCGCCTGCTACACTCCATGTCTATCCAGTCTGCATAAGGACTATGCATTCCGCCGCGCCCGCGAAGGTGACGTGGCAGCCGCCCACGAAGCCCAGGAGCGACCACGTGACCCAGCTCGTCGACCGCCGCAGCCAGACCCGCCCGGTCCCCGACATCCTGACCGAGCTGCCGGGCCCGAAGGCTCGCGCGCACATCGCCTTCGACGAGGCCGTCACTTCCCCCAGCCTGCCGCGGGCCTACCCCATCGTGCCCGTGCGGGGCGACGGCCTCATGGTGGAGGACATCGACGGCAACCTCTTCCTCGACTTCGCGGCCGGCATCGCGGTCAACTCGACCGGCCACAGCCACGAGGACGTCGTCGGCGCGATCACTCGCCAGGCCGGTGACCTGCTCCACTTCAGCGCCTCCGACTTCTACCTGCCCATCTACGCCCATGCCGCGGCACTCCTCGACCGCATCTCGCCGATGTCCGGCCCGACGCGCGTCTTCTTCGGCAACTCCGGCGCGGAGGTCGTGGAGGCGGCCCTGAAGCTGGCCCGCCACCATACG
>JBGPMJ010000284.1:0-3384 GCA_041486935.1 Candidatus Limnocylindria bacterium
ACGCCCACCACAGGAAGGTGTGCGTATCGACGAGGGCCCTCACAGGTTCTCGAACTCCGGCAGGGGATCGTCGAAGTCGTCATGGATGACGATGCGATCGTGGCCGGGCACGCGGCGCGCCCCTGGCTTCTCGATACGGGAGAGGGTGGCGATCGGCTTGCCAGACCGGGCGATCACGATCTGCTCGCCGCGCTCGACCCGCACGAGCAGCTGGGAAAGGTGGGTCTTCGCCTCGTGGATGTTGACGGTGGATGCCATGGTCCGACTATGACTTAGTCCGTGGACTTAGTCAACCGTCTGGCTCCTTCGGCAAGACAACACTAGTCGGTCGTCGGGGCTGCCCGCGTACGAAGGACGGCTGGGAGTCGGACGTCGAGGACGAGGGCGAGGCTGACGAACACGAGGCCCGCGCCGCCGAGCAGGGTGGGCGAGATCGTCTCGTGCAGGAAGAGGGCGCCCCACAGGACCCCGAAGATCGGGTTGAGGAACGTCACGGTGCTCGTCGCGACCGCCCCGACCGCGCGGTTGATCGTGAACAGGACCGGCCACGCGATCGCCGTCGACACGACTGCGATCCCGAGCACGGCGAGCGTGCCATCGAGCTCGAAGCGCGCCTGCGGCAGGCTGACGACGGCGCCCGGGAGCAGGAGGACCGACGCAGCCACGAGCTGCCCGAGCGCCAGCGGCACCGGATCGAAGCCCATCATGTGGCGTCGGACGAACGTCAGGCCGATGCCGTACGAGCTCGCCGCGACGAGGGCCATCGCGGCACCGAGCCAGGCGTCCGGCGCGAGCGCCAGGGCGTCGACCCCGACGATCACGCCGACTCCCGTGAAGCCGACGACGAGCGCCGCCAGGCGCTTCGGGGACACGCGCTGACGCAGCCAGATCGCGACGACGACGACCGTCCAGAGAGGTGTCGTGGCGTTGATGATCGAGCCCATGCCCGCGGTGATGAACCGCTCCGCGTAGGCGAACAGCAGGAACGGCCCGGCGGTCATGAACACGCCGAGCACGAGGAAGCCCCGCCAGGCAGGTGCGAGCGCGCGGAGCGTCCGAGGTCCGGCGACGAGGGTGAGAACGAGCGCGGCGATGGCGACCCGACCGAACGCGACGACGAGCGCCGGCAGTTCCGGCGCGGCGACGCGCATGAACAGGAAGCTGCCACCGAAGGCGGCGCCGCAGTAGACCATCGCCGCCAGGACGCTCGGGCGCATCCACGAAGTTTAGTGGCGCGTTAGCTACGTTCGTCCAGCCCACTCGTCCGGTACCTCCGTAAACCTCGACCCGGCGCCGAGCCGGCCCGCCCATGACATACGCCACTCGCGGAAGCCGTAGCCGGCGGGACGTGCGGTCCGGGCCACAGGCCCGTGACCAACGTCACGCTCCGTACGCAACCGTCACGCGTCCCGCCGCACCGGCCTCCGTTCGCGCCGGCTACCGTTACGGGCATTCGCGCAAGGCAGGGGCAAGGGCAGGGGCAAGGGCAACGGCAGGGCAACGCAGCCGGGGCAAGGGCAGGGGCAACGCAGCTGGGGCTTCCCTTCGCGCTGGCCTGCATGGCCTTCATGCGCCAGGAGGCTCAGGCCAGCAAGCCCGCGAGCCTGGCTACCCGCTCGGCGGCGCGCTCGATGGGGGCCGCGCCGGCGGCCATGGCGTCCTCGACCGTCATCGGCGCCTCGGCGACGGGAACGACCACCGCGCCCAGCTCAGCTAGGGCGGCGATCCCCTCCGGCTCGACTCCGCCGCCGAAGGCGACGCACGGCACGCCGGCCGACCGGGCCCGCCGCGCCACACCCAGGGCGGTCTTCCCGAAGGCCGTCTGGCGGTCGATCCGTCCTTCCCCGGTGAGCACGAGGTCGGCCGTCGCGAGCGCGTCGGCAAAGCCGGTCAGCTCCATCACCAGTTCCACGCCGGGGCGAACGTCGAAGGAACGGAAGCGATCGGCGACCGCGAGGAGGCCGAAGGTCGTACCGCCGGCCGCCCCGGCACCCGGGTCGTCGCGCACCCGTCGCCCGGTCGCGGCCTCGAGCAGGTCGGCGTAGTGGGCCAGCGCCGCGTCCAGCTCCGCCACCTGCGCCGACGAGGCGCCCTTCTGCGGTCCGTACGTGGCGGCCGCACCGAGCTCGCCGAGGAGCGGATTCGTGACGTCGGAGGCGACCACCAGCGCGACCTCGCCGAGGACCGGCGCGAGGCGGTCGAGGTCGACGCGCGCCAGGCCGGCCAGCGCACCGCCGCCTTGGGCCAGCTCCTCGCCCGAGACATCGAAGAAGCGCGCCCCGAGCGCGCGCAGCAGCCCGCTGCCGCCGTCGGTCGTGGCCGAGCCGCCGAGGCCGAGGACGATGTGCCGCACGCCGAGCCCGATCGCCGCCGCAAGGACGAGTCCGGTGCCGAACGTCGAGGCCGCCAGGGCATCCCGCTCCCCGGAGGCGACGCGCGACAGCCCCGAGGCATCGGCCAGCTCGACGATGCCGCGTTCGCCGTCGCGCAGGAAGCGCGCCGCCAGCGGACGCATGAGGGGATCGCGCGCGGAGGCGGGGAGCGTCTGCCAGCCGCCACTCGCGGCCACCGCGTCGAGCGTGCCCTCGCCGCCATCGGCCAGCGGCGCCAGGAGGATCGAGTCCCCCGGACGCCCGCGGAGCCAGCCGTCGGCCAGCGCGCGCGCCACCTCGACGGACGACAGCGAGCCCTTGAACGAGTCCGGGGCGACGAGGATCGTGCGCGCATCGAGGATCGTGCGCGGGTCCGCCGCGGTCACGCCTCGCCGCCGGTGGGGGCCTCGGCCAGCGCCGCGGCCAGCGCCGCCCGCCGCTCGGCGTACTCGGGGATGCGCAGCATCGGCGGCCGCTCCTGGTCGGCCAGGTCGATGACCTCCAGCGAGAGGTGGCCGGGCGACGATCGGGGCAGCTTCATGGTCGAGCCCAGCTCCGCGAACAGCCGCGCCCGGTGGCGCTCCTCCAGCCGCTTCATGACCGCCTGGAGGATGACGAAGCTCATGCGCGAGAGTCCCTCCAGCTCCTGGTTGCGGTGCACGCGCACGTCGAGGTCCACCTGCCCCAGGCCATCGAGGCCGACGCGCTCGATGACGTCGATGAGGTGGCCGATCTCGACCGCGTAGCCGGTGAAGAAGGGGATCGCCTCCAGGAGCGACCGCCGCCCGGCGTACTCGCCGCTGAGCGGCTGGATCATGCCCGAGAGCTCCGGGAAGAAGAGATTGATGAGGGGCCGTGCCACCAGCTCGGTGACCCGCCCCCCGCCACCCTCCTTGAGCACCCCGCCCTCGACGATCGGGCGCTGGTAGTAGCCCTTCACGTAGCCGATGCGCGGCTCTGCGAGGAGCGGGCCGAGCGTCCCGTACACGAAGCGCGGATGCCAGTCGCGGAT
>JBGPMJ010000285.1:0-3359 GCA_041486935.1 Candidatus Limnocylindria bacterium
GCTCGGGGATCCGGTCACGGTCGTCGGGCGTCAGCCACAGGCCGCGCGGCCGCCGCAGGATGTGGCTGTACTCCTGGCAGGCCCGGCCGACCGTCGGCGTGTAGACGATCGGCAGGAACTCCTCCAGGCGCGCCGTCAACAGCCGGTAGAAGAGCGTCTCGTTGCGGTCCTGTAGCGCCGCCAAGCCGATGTAGCGCTCCAGCGGATCCTGCTTGCGCCGGACATGCTCCAGCTCCAGCGCGAGCTGCTCCTCGATCGACGCGACGTGGGGCGGCAGCAGCCCGTGCAGCCCGAAGGCGTCCCGCTCGTCGGCCGGGAAGCCGGCGTCCTTGTTGAGGCATGGGTCGGCCAGCAGGTCGTGGCCGCGCTGCGAGATGGTGGCAGGGCGCCCGTGCCGGACGGATTCGATCACCGCGGGATCGCGCTGCATGGCCCGAGCATAGCCGCGGCCAGCGGCCACACCGAGAGCCATTCGGCCGTTTGCATGAGGGCCCGACCTGACGAAGGTACCTGCCGAGCGTACCCATCGGGCCATCGAACGAGTCGGTGCGCAGCAGCAACATGACCCGGCCATGCGTACATCCGCACTGCTTTGGCGGTCGACGGCGAGGGCCGCGCTCCTCGCTGCCCTCGCGCTCATCGCCTTCGCGGGCCCGAGCGCCGCAGCCGACCCGCAGCCGACGCCGATGGTCTTCGGCCGCCCGCAGTACCTCGTCTTCTGGGAGTCGCATGGCACGTACGACGGCCCCGTCATCGACAACGTCTATGCCCTGTTCACCGAACCAGCGGTCGAGCCCGGCCACTGGGTCGTGCCCGACGGCAGCGGTGGCGTCTTCCACTATTTCGGCAAGGCCGTCGGCGGTCCCTACGCGTCCGACGCCGAGCTCTGCCCGCAGATGATCTCGCTGGGCATCGCGTCGCTCGAGGTCTGGCCGCCGGGCCTGTACAACGCGACGCAGATCGTCGATTGCACGGCGTACCGGCCGACACCCGTCCCGACCGCCGACAGCGGCGGTGGTGCAGGAGGGACCGGCGGCGGCACGACGAGCGGCGGCTCGGGTGACGGCGGCAGCGGCGGCGACACGAGCAACAACGGCACCGGCGGCACGAGCGACAACGGCGCGAGCGGCCCGCCCTCGGACGAGGCGCTCGACATCGCAGCCGGCCTCATCGGGCTGATCCTCTTCGGCGGCGGGCTGGCCGGCCTGACTCGCGGCGGCGGCCCCGTCCGTCGCCCGACCCCGCCGCTCGTGCCTGCGACCACGGTCACCCCCGTCCCGCTCACGACCGCATCGCCGGGCCCCGACCGGCCCGCGAACGAGGCGGCGCCCGACCCCTGCGGCGCCCAGCTCGCGGAGCTGCAGTCCGCCACCGGCCACGGTCGGATGGTCAACGACCTGCTCCAGACGAACCGCCGGGTCCAGGCGCTGCTCGACCGCCAGATCGTCCACCTGGCGAACGTCATGATCCCCGGCAGCTTCGGCATCGACGTGGCCTTCATCCTCGGCGGGCAGTGGGGCAGCAAGCTCGGCTGGGGCTTCGTGCCCAAGGAGATGCTGGCCCGGGCGCTCGACGGGCTGATCAAGGACGTCGTCAAGGAGTTCGCCAAGCAGGGCCTCGACGCGGTCGGCCAGCAGCAGCTCGACCTCGACGCCTTCCGGGCGAGCCTCCTCAAGGGCGGCGAGAAGGGCGCCGAGGGTGGCGCCAAGGCGATCATCAAGCAGCTCATCAAGGACGGTCTCAACTCCCGCGAGTTCGCCCGCCGCTTCGCCACCTCGTCGAACTCGGCCGAGCAGCTCAGCGCCCGGCTGAAGCTCCTGAACGACTACGCCGACGGTGTGGCCGGCCCCATCGCCGACGCCCTCGGGCACGTCCTCAGCGTGTACAACGCGGGTATCGGCGTGGCCACGCTCAAGGAGAAGCTCGACATCCTGCGCATCAAGCGCGACGCGGTCCTCGACCAGACCGCGACGCTCGAGGTGGAGCTCAAGAGCACGCTGGAGAAGGCCCGCTTCGCGCGCGACCGGCTGGATCACTGCCGGACGATCAACGCGCCCGGTTGGCGGCCGTGAGCATGACGGAGCTTCGCTGCTATAGCGTCGAGGCGGTGGCCGGGTCGGCGGCTGAGCCCGGCGCGGTCTTCCGCGACCGGCAGGGCGCCTACTGGCGCTCGAGGACGGGAGGCGGCTGGCTGACCTGGCAGGGGAGCTGGGTCTCGTCCGAGCCTCCGACGACCCTGCTGGAGGGTCCGGCGGACTTGCTCGACACCTCTGCCGCGCGGACTGCGGAGCCGCCGCCGGACGATGGCGGGACCGGGGCGCCCGGCCCGGCGCAACTGATCTTACTCGTGGACGGGATGCGCGCCCGCTACGAATCGGGCAACCTGACCTCGGATGACGTCGCCTCTGGGCTCGGGCGGGTCAGCCTGGTCGATGACGAAGGCGCCGCTTGGTCGCTCGGGTTCCGCTCGAATGCCTGGTACCGCTTCACTGGTGGCCGCTGGTCGGAGGCCGGCGAACCGCCGGATCCCGAACGTCTTCTCTCCGCGGGCGAGCTGCTCGGCGGCCACTGTGCGTCCTGTGGCGCCGCGGCAGAGGGTCGACCGTTCTGCGGCGACTGTGGGGCGAAGCTGCTGCCGTCCCGGCTCAACGCGGCCATCGGGGCGGCCATGGCGGCTTTCCTCGAGCACGGCTATGGCGCGTTGCCCGAACCCGTGACGGAGCCGTGGTCCCCGCCGCCGGTGGAGGAGCAGACTGCCACCCCGCCGCCGACCGCGGCCGTCTCGTCGGCCGCGGTCTCGGCTGCACCCGTACTGCCCGCAGCTGTCAGGCCCGCGCCCCGGCGAGGCTTCGCCCTGCGCCGGCTGGGGGGCGCGATCAGCACGGTCCTCGGCATCGCCCTTCTGGTCTTCAGCGTCGGGCGGGTGCTGGCGGGCATGGGTGGGTCGCCCGGCCCGACGGATCGGCCCGTGGTCCCGACCGACGCGCCCCTCGTCACCCCGGCACCCACGCCGGCCGACGTCACGCCCGAGCCCACGCCGCTCCCCACCGAAGGCGCGAGCCCCGCTTCCACGAGCGCTTCGAGCGAGACCCGGTTCGCCGACGCCTTCGACACGGAGGCTGCCTGGTTCGTCGGGGAGGGCGAGTACTTCACGACGGCCGTCGTTGAGGGGCTCTACGCCATCGAGGTCCGACCGACCGACCTGCCGACCTTCCTGTGGGCGGCCTCGGAGGGGCCCATGGGCGATGCCGCGACGATCGAGGCCACGGTCCTCTTCGCCCCCCAGCCGCTGTCCACGGAGGCGGGCATCGTCGCCCAGGCCGCCGATCTCGGCACCCGGCTCATCTTCGTCGTCAGCC
>JBGPMJ010000286.1:0-3356 GCA_041486935.1 Candidatus Limnocylindria bacterium
CACGCCGGAGATCAGCGTGGATCCCGAGACGTACGAGGTGCGCCTGGACGGGGAGCTGGCCACGGTGCCCCCGGCGGAGACGCTGCCCATGAGCCAGCTCTACTTCCTCGTGTAGGGAGGTGGCCGTGGAGCTGGCCCGACTGGCGATACTCCAGCTCGCCGACAGCGCCTTCCCGTCGGGGGCGTACACGCTCTCGCACGGGCTGGAGACGCTCGTCGCCGAGGGTCTCGTGCGCGACGCCGGGGAGCTGGCCGCGGCGCTCGAGGTGGCGCTCGTCTCGCGGCTCGGCCGGGCGGACCTGCCGGCGCTGCTGGCCGCCTGGGACACCACCGACATCGCGCCGGCCATCGTGGTCGATCGACGGCTGACCGCCGCCAAGCTTTCGCGCGAGGAGCGTGAGGCGTCGGCACGGGTCGGCCGCCGACTGGCCGTCGAGGTCGAGCGCCTGGCCTCGTCACCGATGCTCGAGGCCTTCGTTCGCGCCATCGAGGAGGGCCGCACGCCGGGCAACAGCGCCGTGGCGCTGGGCCTGGCTGCCCGCGCCTTGGCGATCCCGCGACGCGAGGCGGCGCTGATGGCGGGGCACAGCTTCGCCAACGGCTTCCTCTCGGCTGCCCTGCGTCTCGGTCGCATCGGCCACGGGGAGGCGCAGCGGCTGCTCCGGGCGGCGGGGCCGGCGATCGTCGCCGCCGTCGATCGCGCCGAGGCGACGGATCCCGGCGACCTCTTCCCCTGTGCCCCGATGTTCGACGTCGCCCTGGCGCGCCACGAGACGGCGCCGGTGCGCCTCTTCGCCACATGAGCGCGGGCGCGGGGCGACCGTTCCGGGTGGGCATCGGCGGGCCGGTCGGGTCGGGCAAGACGGCGCTCATCGAGCGGCTCGTGCCGTTGCTCATCGCGGCCGGCGAGTCGGTCGTGGTCGTGACCAACGACATCTTGACCCGCGAGGACGAGCTGCACGTCAAGGCCACGCTGGCCGGCATCCTGCCCGCCGAGCGGATCGTCGGCGTGGAGACGGGGACCTGCCCCCATAACGCCGTGCGCGAGGACCCCTCGATGAACCTGGCCGTGCTCGACGAGCTGGAGGGGCGCTTCCCCGACGCGACATTCGCCTTCGTGGAGAGCGGCGGCGACAACCTGACCCTCACCTTCAGCCCCGAGCTGGTCGACTGGAGCGCTTATGTCATCGATGTCGCCGGCGGCGACAAGATCCCGCGCAAGCGGGGGCCCGGCCTCGTGCTGGCCGACCTGCTGGTCGTCAACAAGATCGACCTGGCGGAGCACGTGGGGGCCGACCTCGCGGTCATGGAGCGCGACTCGCTCGCGGTGCGCGATGGGCGGCCGTTCCTCTTCACGAACTGCCGCTCCGGGGAGGGGGTGGACGCCGTGGCGGAGGCGCTCCTGTGGGCGCGCGAGCGGCACGCCGGGCTCCTCGCGGCCGGAGGATCCCTGCCTCCGGCGTGGGCACCGAGCCACGACCACGCGCACGACCACGGGCACGCGTACGGCGGCCATGACCACCTTGGTCCCGCTCGCTGACGCCCTCTCCCCAGCGCCGGCGGGCGAGACGCGGCCACCCGGTCAGTCGGGCTCCCTGGACGTCACCGCGGAGCGGATCGCCGACCGGACGCGCATCACCGAGCTGCGCTGCCGCGCCCCGCTGCAGGCTCTGCGGCCGCACTACCTGGACCCGGCCCTGCCCGACATGGCCTTCCTGACCGTCGCCAGCCCGGCCGGCGGCGTGCTCCAGGGCGACCGGCTGGAGCTCAGGGTGCGGCTCGGCGCGGCTGCTCGGCTGCACCTGGACACGCAGGGTGCGACCCGCCTCTACCGCGCGCCACAGGTCGAGGCGGAGATGACCACTGCCCTGACGCTGGAGCCCGGCGCGTACCTGGAGTACCTGCCCGACCCGTACATCCCCTACGCCGGGTCGCGCTTCCGTGCCCGCACCGAGTGCGTCGTGGCCGACGACGCGACGCTCATCCTCGCCGAGATCGTGACCGCCGGGCGGGAGGCCCACGGCGAGCGGCACGCGTTCGAGAGCTTCGAGAGCCGTCTGCTCATCTCGCGCCCGGGCGGGGAGCTCGTCGCGGCGGACGCGGTCATGCTGGACCGCCGCGAGACGATCGCCGCGCCCGGGCGGCTCGGCGGGTACACCGTGGTCGGCACCCTGATGGTCGTCCACCCCGGCTTCGAGCCCGAGCTCGTGCGCCCCGCGCTCGCCGACATGCCGGGGCGCCCCCCGCTCGCGGGCGCGAGCAGCCTGCCCGGCGGCGCCGGGGCGTGGCTACGCGTGCTGACGGCGTCGGCGGAAGACGCCGTCGCCGTGATCGGGGCCGCCTTCGCCCTCGCCCGGATCGCGATCCTGGGAGTCGGTCCGCCGCCGACACGGCGGGCCTGAAGGCTCGAGTCCCCCGCCCCTCAGGTCGTGAGGTAGGCGACCTCGCCGTGCAGCGCCTCGTCGAGGCCGACCTCTTCGGCAGCCTGATCCGTGCGCACCGGGGTCACCCTGTTGATCAGCCACAGCATCCCCAGCGTGAAGACGATGGCCCAGACCGTGCCCAGCACGGCCGCGCCCACCTCCACGACGAAGAAGCCGGGGTTGCCGGCCAGCAGGCCGTCGGCGCCGGCGGGATTGAAGGTCTTCGTGGCGAAGACGCCGAGCAGCGTGATGCCCAGGAAGCCGCCCACGCCGTGGACGCCCCAGACGTCGAGGGCGTCGTCGAGCTTCAGCCGGTTCTTCAGGGCCACGGCGAAGTAGCAGACGACGCCGGCCGCGATGCCGATGACCACGGCGGCCACGGGCGAGATGAAGCCGGCCGCCGGCGTGACCGTGGCCAGGCCCGCCACCGACCCGGTGAGCATGCCCAGGAAGCGCGGCTTCTTCGTCAGGTACCACTCGACGGCCAGCCAGGTGATGGCCGCGAACGAGGCCGCGAGGTCGGTGTTGAGGAAGGCCACCGCGGTCACCGAGTCGACGCGGAATTCGCTGCCGGCGTTGAAGCCGTACCAGCCGAACCAGAGGAGGCCGGTGCCCAAGGCGACGAGCGGGATGCTGTGGGCGCCCGATTCCATCACCTTGCGCCGGCCGACATACAGCACGGAGGCGAGGGCGGCCATGCCCGCGATGGTGTGCACGACGATGCCGCCGGCGAAGTCGAGCACGCCCATCTGGGCGAGCAGTCCGCCGCCCCAGATCATGTGCACGAACGGGAAGTAGACGAAGAGGAGCCAGAAGGTCAGGAAGAGCATGTACGCCTTGAACGTCACCCGACCCACGAAGGCGCCGGTGATAAGGGCCGGCGTGATGATCGCGAACATCATCTGGTAGCCGATAAAGACGATGAGCGGGATC
>JBGPMJ010000287.1:0-3339 GCA_041486935.1 Candidatus Limnocylindria bacterium
CACGCCGACGCGCTCGCCGCCCTGCCCGCGGGCGCCCGGACGACCCGAGCCGCCGAGGTCGAGGAGGGGACTCCTTCCTTCTCGCGCGCGATCCTCGACGCCCAGGAGGTGCTCCGTCGCGACATCTCGCGGGCGATGCACGATGGCCCGGCGCAGAGCCTCACGAACATCGCCCTCCAGGCGCAGATCGTGGAGCGGCTGATCGCGCGCGACCCGGAGCGCGCCGCGCACGAGGTCACCGAGCTGGTGGCCATGGTCCAGCACACGCTCGAGGCGACGAAGACGTTCATCTTCGACGTCCGGCCGATGGTCCTCGACGACCTGGGGATCGTGCCCACGCTACGGCGCGCCGCCCGCGACCGCGGCCGGGCGGCGCAGATACCGGTCGAGTTCGACTCGGTCGGCCAGGATCGGCGGCTCGGCTCGGACCTCGAGAGCGGCCTCTTCCGGGTCATCGACGACGCCATCGCCGGCTTCCTCTCGACGACGCCGGCGCGCGTGGCCGTGCGCCTCGACTGGGGCGACACGTCGTTGCGCGCCGTCGTGCGCGGCGTGCGCAACGAGGAGACGCTGCTGGCCATGCCGCCCGCCGTCACCGGCGCGCCCGAGCCGGACCGTCGGCGCGCCGCCCTGGGGCGCGCTGCCCAGGGCGAGGACCTTCCGCCGGCACTCGCGGCGATGATCCGGGAGCGCGGCGCGGAGGCCGACGCGACGGCCGCCGCGGCCGCCGAGGCCGTCGCGCGCGCCGGCGAGCTGCCGGCGGGAACCTGGAAGGCCGTGCGGCAGCGGGCCCATGCGGCGGGCATCTCCGTGGCTCTCTCCGAGGACGGCGCCGAGCTTGCCGCCGAGGCCGCCTACCCCGCCTGACCAGCCGTGCCGGTGCGCCGCGGCACTGGGCCGAACGGCGTGTCTCTCTGACCAAAGAGCCTCTATCGTCGTGACCGCCCCCGGACCTATCGTGCCGCCAACGCTCGGGCCGGTCCGAGCGGCTCAACGGGAGGTCGCCACATGTCAATGCTGCCGCTCAGGTGGCTGCGCGACGAGAAGGGCCAGGGCCTGGCCGAATATGCCCTCATCCTCGCGCTGATCGCCATCGTGGCCATCATCGCCCTGCTCTTCCTGGGCACGCAGATCAGCACGATTCTGTCGACCGTCGGCAACGCTGTCTGATCCAGAGCGGCCGTCGAGGATTGACGCGACCGCCCCCGTTCACCTATGGTCCGGCTCCCGGGACCGCTCCAGCAGCGGCCGACGAGCCCGGCGCCCGTCCGTGATGGACGGAGCTTTCACGGGAAGGAGGTGATCCCTACATGACGCTCATCCAGAACTGGCTCGCATCCCTGCTCCATCGTGAGGAGGGCCAGGGCCTCGCCGAGTACGCTCTCATCCTCGCCCTTATCGCGATCGTGGCCATCATCGCCCTGCTCTTCCTGGGCACGCAGATCAGCACGATCCTCTCGACCATCGGCAACGCGATGTAGTCGCGCGCCCTTGACCTCGAAGCGAACGCCGGCCCGACGGCCGGCGTTCGCGGTTCCCGGTGTCTCGTGACAACGGGCACGGCGCGCCCGGGACCTACTGCACTTGACGTAGAAGCCGGCTCCGGCTACGTTGCCGCCCCTGGCAGTCCGCTCGCCCTGGCGAGCCGGAGGACGCGGGTAGTACCGATTTCCTATTGGATGCGTTCGGGGCCTGCATCATCCTCGCGGGGAGACCCGTCCCGCGGGGGCGGAGAACGGAGGAAAGGAGGTGATTCCCTACATGACGCTCATCCACAGCTTCCTTGCGTCCCTACTTCATCGTGAGGAGGGCCAGGGCCTGGCCGAGTACGCTCTCATCCTCGCCCTTATCGCGATCGTGGCCATCATCGCGCTGCTCTTCCTGGGCACGCAGATCAGCACGATCCTCTCGACCATCGGCAACGCGATCTAGCGCCAACCCATGTGTCGCACCCGAGCGGTGCCAGCGACCGGACGACCGGTCCGGCACCGCTCTCGCTTTTCACCGACCACAAAGATCTTCACCACGGTCCTGGCCCTTTTGTACGGTGGCCGCGCTGCGGACCGGTGCTAGAGTGGTGCAAGCTGTCACACCGCGCGGGGAGTCCGAACCTTGAAACGATCGAACCGGCTGATCATCCTGATCGGCATCCTCCTGGCCGTCGTCGCGTTCGTCGGCGTCCTCATCCTGGGTTCCGGTGGGGGTGGCACCGGCGGCGGGGGGGCGACGCCTCCACCGACCGTCAAGGTCGTCACGGCCAAGGTCGACATCGCGCTGGGTACGGTCGTCACGGTCGACATGCTCTCGACCAAGGATGAGAACTCCGACCTCGTGCCGGTGAACGCCGTGACCGAGCCGAAGAGCATCGTCGGCGTGCCGGTGCGGCAAGCCGTCTACGCCGGTCAGGTCATGCAGACCTCGATGTTCTCCGCGGCGGGCGTCTCGTCCAGCGCGGAGATCCTCAAGAACCTCGAGCCGGGCTTCCGGGCCATGGCCGTGCAGGTGGACCAGGTGACCGGCGTCGGGACGATCATCCAGCCGGGTGACCGGGTGGACGTGGTCATTTCCTTCGAGGAGACGGACGCCAAGTTCCCCGTCGTCGTCGAGGGCGCACCGACCCGCGAGGGCGTGCCGCTGGTGACCGTCCGCAACTTCGTACCCCTCGATCCCATCAACCACACCTCGATCAAGGTCCTGGTCCAGAACTCCAAGGTCCTGGGCACGCTCCTCCCGCCCCCGGCGGCCGCTGCGAACAGCCAGCAGGCGAGCCCGCCGCCCGCCTCGAGCAGCGACCAGGTCGCCCTCACCGGGCAGGTGCAGATCGTCATCCTGCAGCTCACGGCGCAGCAGGTGGAGCTGGTCCGCTTCGCGCAGCTGGACGGGAACCTCTCCCTCGTGCTGCGGGCGACCGGCGACAAGGACGCGCCGCCCGACCTCACCACCGGCATCACCCTCTTCGAGCTGGTCGAGAAGTGGGGCGTCCTGCCGGGCACCTTCACCATCCAGGTACTGCCGCCACCGAAGAGGTAGCACCGTCCCCCTCCCCGGGGAACCCTGACAGCGAAACCGCGGGCGCGCGTCTCCCCCCGGGGCCGCGCGCCCACGGCACCTTCGACGACCGGCCCGCGCGGGTCGAGCGTCCCAGCGTCGGGCCGGGAACGGCCCGCGAAACACAGACGGAAGCAGATGGCAGAGCGAATCCGAGTCCTCATCGTCGACGACATCCCGGAGACCCGCGAACACCTCACGAAGCTGCTCGGGTTCGAGAGCGACATCGAGGTGGTGGGCGCGGCCGCCTCCGGCGCAGAAGCGCTCGAGATGGCGGCCAGCCTGCAGCCG
>JBGPMJ010000288.1:0-3293 GCA_041486935.1 Candidatus Limnocylindria bacterium
AACAGCGCCGGACCGAACAACAGCGCCAGCCGCGTCGCGCTCCGGGAGCAGCGCCCCGTGCCTCGTGACCAGGATCAGCGCGTCGCCGGGCCATCGTTGCGCCGGGCCCGTCAGTGCCGCCATCGCCACGAATGGATCTGCCGGGAACGCCGCCCGGATCATCTCCGGATGGGCCGCCAGGATCGCTCGATGGTGATGCGTGGCCGGCACTACGAGCGCAAACCAGACGCGCCGGGCCGGCAGCACGACCCGAAGCGCCTCGCGCTTGGCGTGCCCCTCCCGGACGACCTCCTCCCAGCGATCGACCCGCATCTCGACCTCGGTCAGCACGGCGTCGAGCCCGTCGTCGAAGAGCACGTCACCTGAGCGTCGACCGGGACCGGGGATGGGCGCCTCGACGGTCGCCGACCAGCGTGGGTGCCGGGCCGCCAGCAGCGCCTCCACGATCCGGGCCTGTGCGGCGTCGTGGAGGACGGGCGTGGCGCCCGGGTAGACGGCCAGACGGAACTCGGCGCCGATCGCCACCGCGGCTCGCGCGCGGATGGCGTCGCCGACGCTCGGGTCGCCGGCCTCCATGCGGCAGATGACGGAGCGGTCGACGCCGATCAACCTCGCCACCGCCGCCTGCGTCACGCGCGCCCGCAGCCGGAGGGCACGGAACTCCTCGCCGAAGCGGAGCGCTGTCCGGCGGAGCTGCCGGTCGGCCTGGTGGATCACCGTTCGACTGAGCGCGGATCGGGGCATGGCTCGTCTCCTCGACCTCCGGCGGGCCGGGACGTGGCGGGCGTTGCGTACAGAACACCAAACGCCGCTTATCGGGGGGTTCATCGGGGTTTCGAAGGCTCCGAGCGGGCGCCGGGAGCCAGGCCGAAGGATCACTGAGCGTGGGACCGACGGTGGTTGGCAGTCGCGCCGGCCCCGCCCACGTCGCGGAAGGCCGTTTGGTGTTTCCTGAACAGCGCGAGAGCCGGCGGGAGCACGCGGTGTCCGCGAGACACGAGGCCCCGAGGCGGCCCGCGGCCGCTAGCCGACCCGCACCCCGAGCCAGCCCAGCGCCGCCGAGCCAAGCAGCACGACGTCGAGGACGACGACGAGCCCGATGCAGGCGATGGCCAGCCCGTTCCGCCAGCGGCCGTTGACGTGGCGCCCGAGCAGGGCGCGGTCGTTCACCAGCAGCAGCATGAAGACGAGCACGATCGGCAGCAGCAGGCCCTGCAGGTTCTGGCTGCCCACGATGAGCCCGATCGGGTCGAGGCCGGGGATGAGCACGACGAGTGCGCCGGCGAAGAGGACGAAGCTGTAGAGGCCGAAGAAGGCGGGCGCGTCGCGGAAGCGGTGGCCCACGCCGGACTCCCAGCCGAAGGCCTCGCAGATCACGTAGGCCGTGCTGATGGGCATGATCGTGGCCGCCAGCACGCTCGCCCCGAAGAGACCCACGGCGAAGAGGAGCGACGACAGCTCGCCGGCCACGGGTCCCAGCGCGGCGGCGGCATCGGCGGCGCTCTCGACGTGGACGCTCGCGGCGTGCAGGGTCGTCGCCGTGGCCACCACGATGAAGACCGCGATGACGTTCGTCCAGACCGAGCCCACGACGGCGTCGGCCTGCTCCAGCGCCAGCTCCTCCTCGTCGATGCCCTTCTCGGCCACCGCCGACTGCAGGTAGAACTGCATGTAGGGGGTGATCGTCGTGCCCACTACCGCGACCATCAGCAGGAGCAGCGTGGGATCGAGGCCGCCGAGGTCCGGCGTGACCAGGGCGTGTCCCACGGCTCCCCAGTCGGGTCCGGCCAGGATGGCCGAGGCGATGTAGGCCAGGAAGACGACCATGACCGAGAGGAAGACCTTCTCGACCGTGCGGTAGTCGGCGAACAGGACGAGCGCCCAGATGGCCACGGCCACGACGGGCACGGTCAACCAGCGGGGCACGCCGACGATCTCCAGGGCGGCGCCGGCGCCGGCGAACTCGGCCACCGTGTTGGCGAGGTTGGCGACGAGCAGGACGCCCATCGCCAGCGCCGTCCAGCGCACGCCGTAACGGTCGCGGATGAGGTCCGAGAGGCCCTGCCCGGTGATCACGCCCAGCCGGGCGGCCATCTCCTGGACGACGGCCAGGATGAGCATCGTGATGGGGAAGAGCCAGAGCAGGCGCAGGCCCGTATCCGCTCCCAGCACGGAATAGGTGGTGATGCCCCCGGCGTCGTTGCCGGCGACGCCGGCGATGAGGCCGGGGCCCATGACGGCGAGGAAGGCGAGCAGCCCACGGCGCCGGAAGCGGGAGCGCAGGCGCAGGCTGCGCGACTCCCAAAGGGCGCGCAGCCGCTGGCCCAGACCCATGTCCGGCGGCGCAGGCCGTCGGCGACGGGTCGCCGCGGGCAGCTTGGGCACTAGGGCGCGGCCCGGTTGAACAGGCGCGGCAGCCGCCGCTTCCAGCCGCTGGGCAGGACGGTATCGATGGCATCGTCCACGGTCACGATGCCCACGAGGCGGCCCTCCCCGTCCACCACCGGCACGGCCAGCAGGTTGTAGCGTGCGACCACCTGCGCCACCTCGTCCTGGCCGGCCATGACTTCGACGGCCACCGGCTCGTCGAACATGAACTCGCGGATGGGACGGTCGGGGGCGGCCACGATCAGGTCGCGCAGCGAGAGCACGCCGCGCAGGTGTTCGGCGGCGTCCACCACGTAGACGTAGTAGATCGTCTCGGCGTCGGGCTCCAGCTCGCGCAGGCGCCCGATCGTCTGGTCCGCCGTCAGCTCGTCGGGGACGGCCACGAACTCGGTGGTCATGATCCCGCCCGCCGAGTCCTCCGGGTAGCCCAGCAGCTCCTCGACCTCCTGCGCCTCGTCGCGCTCCATGAGCGGCAGGATCTCCTCGCGGGCAGCGTGCGAGAGGTCGGCGATAAGGTCGGCCGCGTCGTCGGGGCTCATCTCCTCGAGGATGTCGGCCGCGCGCCCGGGCTCGAGGTCCTCCAGCACCTCGACCTGCGTCTCGGGCTCCATCTCCTCCATGGCATCGGCGACGACCTCGTCGTCGAAGGCGGCCATGATGCCGGCCCGGTCGCGCGGCGCCAGCTGGTCGATGATCGTGGCCAGGTCGGCCGGGTGGAGCTCGCGCAGCCCCTCGTGGGGGACGCGCAGCCGGATCGAGGCGATCGAGGTCTCGACGGGGTCCACATCCTCCCAGTCGATGTAGCGCTCGGGCACCGGCAGGCGCAGATTGCGCGCGATCGTCCGGTACGGCCCCTCGACGCCCAGCCGTCGCAGCAGGCCGGCCGCGCCGACGTCCACCGCCAC
>JBGPMJ010000289.1:0-3240 GCA_041486935.1 Candidatus Limnocylindria bacterium
AGACGGCGCTGGAGAACGTCACCGAGGCGCCCATCCACGTCCGCAAGATGGACCCGGGCGAAGCGCAGAAGATGGGCGAGGCGCTGCTCGATCGGGTCGGGCTCGGGCACAAGCGGGACGTCTATCCGGCGCAGCTGTCCGGCGGTCAGCAGCAGCGCGTGGCGATCGCCCGAGCCTTGGCCATGAACCCGGCGCTCATGCTGTTCGACGAACCGACCTCGGCGCTCGACCCGGAGATGATCGGCGAGGTCCTGGAGGTCATGAAGGAGCTCGCCAGGGAGGGCATGACGATGATCGTCGTCACGCACGAGATGGGCTTCGCGCGAGAGGTGGCCGACCGGGTCGTGATGATGGACGACGGCCTCGTCATCGAGGAGGGCACGCCCGAGCACTTCTTCCTGAGCCCGCAGCACGAGCGGACGAAGTCGTTCCTCTCGAAGATCCTCTGATCTCGCGAGGAGGTCGGATGCAGGGGATCGAGCGGCTCCAGGGTGTCTGGAACATCTTGCCCACGCCGTTCGCGGAGGACGGCGACCTCGACGAGGCCAGCATCGCCAGCCTGGTCGACTTCGTGGTCGGCTGCGGCGTGGACGGCCTGACCGTCCTGGGAGTCATGGGCGAGGCCGCGAGGCTCTCCGACGCGGAACGTCGGGCGGTCGTCGCCGCGGCGCTCGCCGCCGCGGCCGGCCGCGTCCCGGTTTGCGTGGGCGTGACCCACGCCGCCACCGACCGGGCGGTCGCTTACGCCCGTGAGGCGGAGGCACTCGGGGCCCACTCCGTGATGCTCGCCCCGCCGGCCCTCTCGCGCCCCGATGACGCCGCGGTGCGCCGCCACTACTTCGCCGTCGCCGAGGCGGTCGACCTGCCCATCGTGGTCCAGGACCACCCCGCCAGCAGCGGCGTCTGGATGAGCGCGGAGTTCCTCGCCTCGCTGGCCGGCGAAACCACGAAGTGCCGCGTGGTGAAGCTCGAGGAGGAGCCCTCGCCGCCGAAGATCCGTCGCCTCCTTGCGGCGAACGCGGAGCTGGCCGTCCTCGGCGGTCTGGGCGGGATCATGCTGCTCGAGGAGCTGCGCGCCGGCGCCGCGGGCACGATGACCGGCTTCGGCTTCCCGGAGATCCTCGTCGACATCGTGCGCCGCTTCCGCGCCGGCGACGAGGACGGTGCCCGCGACGTCTTCTACCGCGCCACCCCGCTCATCCGCTTCGAGAACCAGCCCGTCCTGAACCTGCCCATCCGCAAGTACATCTACCAGCGCCGCGGCGCGATCGCCTCGGCGCGGGCGCGGGCTCCCGGCGGCCCGCTCGACGCGGGCACGATCGCCGACCTCGAGGACCTTCTGGCCCGGCTCGAGCTGCCCGTCGGCGCGCGGGCCTGAGCCTGAGCTCGGTCAGCGGTTCTTCGTCGGGTCTCCCTTCGTCGCGTTGAGCGCGACAGCCTGGCGCACCCAGGCGGCGAAGACGTCGGGGCGCATCTGGTCCGGGGCCATGATCGTCACGTGGCGCATCCGCTCGCCGTCGCCGATCAGCAGACGGTCCGGGTCGTCGAGGTCGGCCCCGCGCCAGAAGCCGAAGTTCACCTGGCGCGGGAATGCCTTGACATACGCGATGGGCCCGTGTGATTCGAAGACAGGTTGGGCCCACTTGATGGACTCCCGCACCTCTGGTGCCGCCTCGCGGATGAGGTGCCGGATCGCGGCGACGATCTCGCCCCGCCAGTCGCCGAGCCCGAGGATGTAGGCGTCGATCGTCTTCTCAGCAGCCAAGGCCAGCCTCCGTCACGGCAGGGTGCGCACCATCCCGCCGTCCACGCCGACCGTCTGGCCGGTGACGTACGAGGAGGCAGGGGAGAGCAGGAATGCGGCGGCGCGGCCGATCTCCGCGGGGTCGCCGTAGCGACCGAGGGGGATGCGCGCGATGGTCTGGCGCTGGATCTCCTCGACCGTGGTGCCGGCGGCAGCGGCGCGCGCCGTGTCGATCTGGGCGATGCGGTCGGTGGCCACACGGCCCGGTGCGATGGCGTTGATGCGGATCGGCGCAAGTTCGCCGGCGAGCGACTTGACGAGGCCGTTGAGGCCCGGGCGCAGCAGGTTGGAGGTCGTCAGGTTGGGGATCGGCTCGCGCACCGAGCTGGAGAGGATCACGAGGATCGCCGGCCGGTCGCTCTGCCGGAGGTGGGGGAGGGCGGCGCGCAGCAGCCGGAGGGTGCTGTGCAGCGTGCCCTCGATGGCGGTCTCCCAGAGCGCCTCGGTGAGGTCCTCGAAGCGCCCGAGTGGCGGCCCGCCACTGTTGACGACGAGGAGGTCGAGGCCGCCGAATTCACGCACGGCCGACTCGACCGCCGACGCCGGTCCCTCGCGGGTCGAGAGATCCGACGGCACCGCCACGCCGTCGAGCCGCCGGGCGAGGTCCGCGAGCTTCTGGGCCGACCGTGCCGCGAGGGCGACCCGCGCCCCTTCGCCGGCCAGAGCCGTGGCGATCGCGGCCCCCAGCCCGGCGCTGGCGCCCCCGACGAGCGCCCGCGCGCCCTGGAGCCCGAGGTCCATGGTCAGCCGCCCAGCCGCGCCACGCGGTGCGCGGCGGAGAGCACCCTGCGCGCGGTCGTCGGCGAAACCCGCGAGACGGCCGTGAGCGTGGCCGCCAGCTCGTCCGCGGGCAGCGAGCTCAGAAGGCGCAGGAGGCGATCGAGTGTCGCGTCGTCGAGCCGGGCAAGGACGGCGAAGCCGCGCGCGATCTCGGTCGTCTCCGCGCGAGCGACGAGTGCCACGGCCCGGTCGAAGAGACGGACGAACTCGTGGAAGTCCACCAGCCAGTCGCGCAGACCGAGCACTTCGGCGTCCTCGGGCGAGCTGGCGGCGACCTCCTCGGCGCGGGCGATGGCCTGTTCGATGGTCGGCAGCACCGGGTCGGTCTCGCGCTGCTTGCGCTGTTCGGCGATGCGCTGGAACCAGACCCAGTGGTCGCCGACCTTGACGTACGCCACCGCGCTCGGGCCGCGCCGCCCGACCCTGACCGGGTCCGGCACGCGCTCGATGAGCCCCCACACCACGCACTCGGCGAGGGCCAGGCTGGCGGCGCGATGCGACAGCCCGAGCGCCTGGCGCACGGCGCGCTCGGTCAGCGGGCCCGTGTTGGCCAGGACGTAGCCGTGGACGCGGGCCACCGACGGCGGCACGCCCCAGGCGGCGCCCATCTCGCCCCAGGCGTCGGCGAAGGCGAGCCGGATCTCCTCGGCGGAGGA
>JBGPMJ010000290.1:0-3235 GCA_041486935.1 Candidatus Limnocylindria bacterium
CCGTCGGGACTGATCGCGATGCCGATGCTCGCGCCGAGCGCGATCTCGACCCCGTGCAGCTCGAGGGGCTCCCGGAGCGCGGCGAGGATCCGCTCGCTCATCGCGATCGCCGCGACGTTCGAACTGGGCACCTCGAGCAGCACGGCGAACTCATCCCCGCCGAAACGGGCCGTCAGGTCCGCCGAACGCGTCGAGGCCCGGATCCGCTTCGCGAGCTCGATGAGGACCCGGTCGCCCGCGTCGTGACCGAGGCTGTCGTTGACCGTCTTGAAGTTGTCCAGGTCGAGGAAGAGCACCACGGCCTGGCCACGGCCGGCGCGAGCGTCGCTCAGGGCGAGCCCGACCTGCTCACTGAAGAGGAGACGGTTGGCGAGGCCGGTCAGTGCGTCGTGGAAGGCCTGGTGGGCGAGCTTCACCTCGACGCGCTTCCGGTCGTCGACGTTGCGGATGGTGACCACGATGCCCTGGATGTCCGGGTCGACGAGCAGGTTCGTGGCCGTCGCCTCGACGAAGAGCCATCCACCATCGCTCCGGGCGAGCCGGAGCTCCGTCGAAGCCGAACCGCCGGGGGCACGGACCGCGTCGACGAGCAGGGCATCGTGCCGTTCCGCATCGTCGGGACGGACCAGGGCTGCGAGACGCATCCCGCGCAGCTCGTCGAGGCGATACCCGAGGACGCGCTCGACCGAGGGCGTCACGTAGCGGATGCGCGAATCGGGATCGACCACGACGATCACGTCGGAGGCGTTCTGGACGAGCGAGCGGAAGCGGGCTTCACCACGGCGAGCTTCGCGCTCGGCCACGAGCCGCACGTTCTCCCGCACCGCCGTCACCTGTCGCGCGACGACGAGCGCGGTCAGACCGCCCGCGCCGACGACGAGGCCGACCACCGTCGGGCTCCAGGCCGTCCCGATGCCGGCCAGCAGCATCCCGTAGCCGAGCGCGACGGCGAGGTATGGCAACAGCGGCAGGCTGTCGGCTCGCGTGGCAGCGCTCGGAGGCGGATCGTTCTCGAGGTGCGGCCGAGCGTACGCGAAGTAGGCGCTCGCCCCGAGCAGGGCCCAGGCGATGATGTACGTGGTGTCGACCCAACGTCCCGATTCATAGGTGCCGTCGAGCGTCTGGACCGCGTAGGCGAGATCGGCCGCGAGGGAGACGACCAGCCCGGACAGGAGCAGGAGGAGCGCTCGGCGGGGCAGCTCCCGTGGTGCGCGCAGGGCGATGATCGCCAGGCCGAGCAGCAGGACGAGGTCGCCCACGGGGTACGAGATCGCGAGGAGCGTCTCGGAGACGTCGGTGGATCCGGCCGCCGCGATGGGTCCGAGCACGAAGTACCAGACGACCATCGCGCCGCCCAGGGCCACGGTGGCGGCGTCCAGGCCGAAGCGCAGCCGCTCCGCGCCCGAGCGCAGGACGCGCGGGAACGAGACGAGCCCGACGAGCAGCAGCGGGTAGTAGCCGAGGTAGGCCGCGTCGGCCAGCGACGGATAGGGCACCTCGTTGACGACGTCGTAGTAGAAGTACAGGGCGTCGCCGAGCCAGAAGGCGAGGTAGGCGACGCCGAGCCAGATCCAGGCCCGGCGAGCCTCACGCGAGAGGCCGTGCGACGTGGAGGCGCGCCAGGCGAGGAGCGCGACGAGGATCCCGGGCGGAAGGAAGGCTGCATCTCCGACCAGCGTTCGCGTCTCGGGCGACAGGTCCAGCGGCGCGACCGACCACATGAGGAAGACCAGCGCGTACACGGCGAGGCCCGCCGTCAGCACCGCCCACGGGAGGCGCGCTCCCACGAGGCGCATGACGGAGCGACGAACGCCGGTCAGCGAGTGGTGAGGGCGCGGGGAAACCGCTGGCCGGGCGGCCTTATCGATGGCCGTTGCGCGTCCCTGTGCTCGTGCGGTCAACCGTGATACCTCGTCGCCCTCGGAGATCGGCCCGCGCAGTCACGTCGCGGGCCAGAGCGAGGGCTCAAGCGCAGCCTACGAACCCACCACGATCGCGACGAGGGGCCCCATCGGCGCGTCGTGGCCGCCATCGGTCAGCGGCGCGCTCATGCAAATGCGGCACGGACCATGGCGCCGGCCGGTTCTTCAGGACATCTTCAGACGCCGAGGTGATGCTCGTGGGAAGCGCGCCAGAGCGGCTCCCACTTCTCGAGCCGCGCCCCCCACGCCGCGTCGAGCAGAGGTTCCCATGCGCCTGAAGATCATCGCCGCCGTCGCCTTCATCGCCGTCGGCGTCGGTGCGGTCGGCTTCGTGCTCTTCGCCTCGGGCCCAGGTTCGGGCGAGAACGGCCAGTTCCTCACCGCGCAGGCGACCCGCACGACCGTGGTGCAGCAATCGGTCGCCAACGGCAACCTGGCCGCCGCGACCACCTACGGGGTCGCCTTCGGCTCCGACCCGACGGTGGTGAGCAGCAGCACGAGCTCGTCCTCCGCCGCGAGCGGATCCGGGAGCTGGGTCGTCGACAGCGTCGCCGTCGAAGTCGGCGACCTGGTCACCGAGGGTCAGACCCTGGCCAGGGCGAACGCCTCCGCTGCGCAGACCGCCCTCGAACTGGCCAAGGCCAACTTGGCCATCGCCAAAGCGAACCTCGCGGTGGACACCGCCGGGCCGACCGCTGCGGAGCGCTCCGCGGCCTACGACTCGATCCGCGCAGCGCAGCAACAGCTCAGCGCCGCCCGACGGAGCCAGCGCCAGACCGCGTCGCAGAGCGCCCTCCAGCTCCCGCAGGCCCAGGAGGACCTCAAGCTGGCCCAGGACAAACTGGCGGCCGACCAGGCTGCGGGTCCGAGCTCGACCACGATCGAGGCCGACCAGTCGGCCATCCGGTCGGCGCAGCAGCAGATCGACAGCCTGTCGCTCCAGATCCAGGGATCGGATGCGACCGCGTCCGACACACAGCAGCAGAACAGCCTCAAGCTCAGCCAGGCGAACTTGAGCCTGCAGGCGGCCCAGGCGAAGCTGTCCGCGGATCTCCTGGCCGACCCGGCGCTCCCGGCCGGGACGATCAGCGCCGACCAGGCGGCGGTCACCGCCGCACAGTCCCAAGTCGACACCATCATCCTGCAGATCCAGGCCGCGAACACCCAGGCGACCCAGACCTCGAAGCAGAATGCGCTGAAGCTCCAGCAGGCCCAGGAGGCCCTCAAGCTCGCCCAGGACAAGCTGGCTGCCGACCAGGCTGCCGGTCCCAGCTCGACCACGATCGCGGCTGACCAGTCGGCCATCCGGGCCG
>JBGPMJ010000291.1:0-3219 GCA_041486935.1 Candidatus Limnocylindria bacterium
CATCTGCCGCTCGCCCTCGCCGTGGCGGCAGGCCTGCGCCGGCCGGGGGCCTGGGCGTTCGTCCTGCTCACGAAGGTCACGCCCGGCGTCGGCCTGCTGTGGTTCGCCCTGCGCCGCGAGTGGCGGGCGCTGGCCGTGGCCCTGGCTGCGACGGCCGTGATCGCCGGCGTCTCGTTCGTCCTGCAACCCGCCGCCTGGCTGGACTGGGGCAGGATCCTGGTGGAGAACCTGGGCGTGGCCGGCGGCCAGATGAGCAGCGGGGCGGCGATGGGCTCGATCGGGGTGCCCTTCCTCGTGCGCCTGCCGGCGGCGATCGCCCTCATCGCCTGGGGCGCCCGGACCGACCGCCCATGGCTCCTTCCCGTCGCGGCGATGCTCGCCCAGCCGCTCGTCTGGTTCGGTGGCCTGACCGTGCTGCTCGGCGTGGTCCCGTACCTCCGCGGCGCCTCGTGGGCCCGCCCGCCCGGCGTCGCTCGGCCTCAGAGGTAGCGGTCCTCCTCGTAGCACCAGGCGAAGCCGCGCCCCACCGGCACCGAGTAGATGATCGGGTGGCGCCCGCCGAGGGCGTGGGCCCGAGCGTGTCCGGCCTGCGACTCGCAGCAGCCGGCGTGCCCGCAGGACGCGCACATGCGCAGGTTCACCCGGCTGCCACACTCCTGGCATTCGTCCGCCTGCGGGGCCGCCAGGCCGGCCGGGTGGTGCGGGCAGGTGAAGGTCTTCGCGTCGGTGATCATGCGCGGACGATACCGCGACCGCGCTGGTCCGTACCGGTCCGTATCGGTCCGTACCCCCGTACCGGTCCGCACGGGGCCGTATGACCGGCTGGCATGCGAGGGCGCAAGACCGAGCGTGGCTGCCTTTCGATGGACCCTCATCGCAAGGCACGCGAGCGTGTCTCGACCGCTTCGCATGACCGCTGGGCATATTCGGCGGGCGGCGCCGGGCATACTCGAGGCCGCTGCGGGCGGCCCCGGGCGCGGGCGGCACGGGGCCGTCAGCCCCCGAATAGCGCGCAGCCGGCGGCCCGGGCGTCCTCGGCCAGCGACGCGAGCGCCTCGTCGCTCGTGGCACTCGCCTGCAGCAGCCCCATGACCCGCACCACGCCGATGTCCCGGTAGGCGGCCAGCAGCGCCACGCGGGCGGCGCCGGGGACCCCGTACGCGTCCCGCCCGATGTTCACCGACAGCCGCAATGTGGCCGCGTCGCGCCCGATCTCCTCGCAGCGCGAGCGGATGACGGGCAGGGCCGCACGCACCTCGTCCGGGCTCAGCCAGTCGAGGTTCAGCTCGTCGGCGTGCCGCGCGGCCAGGCGCCACGTGACGTTGGGCCCGTTGCCGCCCACGATCACCGGGACGCGCGGCTCCTGGAGGCCGCGCGGCTGGTTGATCGCGTCGGTCACCGAGGCGTACGCGCCGGCGTATGTGGCGTGCCCCGGGCCGAGCATGCGCGTGATGACCTCCAGGTGGTCGGCCAGCGTGGCGAGGCGGGCCTTCGTGTCGGGGAAGCCGTAGCCGTAGGCCAGCCACTCGTCCTCCTTCCAGCCGGCGCCGATGCCCAGCTCCATGCGGCCGCCGCTGATGACGTCGAGCGTGCCCATCATCTTGGCCGTCAGGGCGGGGTTGCGGAAGGCGGTGCAGATGACGACGTGGCCGAGGCGCACCCGCTGGGTCAGCGCGGCCAGGGCGGCCAGCGTGGTGAAGGACTCGAAGGTTAGCTCGTCGGCCGGGTCGGGGACGGTGTGGAAATGGTCGAAGACCCAGATCGACTCGAAGCCCAGCCGCTCCGCCTGGCGAGCCACGGCGACCGTGCGCTCCCACGCGCGCCGCGCATCCCAGCCGTCGTACTCGCCGGTCCAGCCCTGCGGCACGACGACCCCGACGTCCATCCGGAACCTCCGCTACAACCCCTCGACGGCAACGATACCCTGCCGCTCCGCTCAGCCGGCGAGCACCGCGGCGATGGCCGCGCAGGCCGGGCTTATGTTGCTGCCGGTCAGGCCGGCGACGTTGACGCGGCCCCGGCCCACGACGTAGACGCCGAACTCCGTCCGCAGCCGCGCGACCTGCTCCGTCGTGAGACCGAGGAGCGAGAACATGCCGCGCTGGCGGAGGAGGGGCGAGGGGTCGATGGCCGCGCCCGCCGAGCGCATGCCCTCGACGAAGCGCGCCCGGTTGCCGTTGATCCGCTCGCGCATCGCGGTCACCTCGTCCTCCCAGCGGGCGCGCAGTGCGGGATCGAGGAGGATCGTGGCCACGATCTCGCCGCCGTGGGCGGGAGGGTTCGAGTAGTTCGCCCGGACGGCCACCTTGGCGTGGCTGAGCAGCGCGTGCGCCTCCGGCCGCGTCGCCCCCACGATCGAGAGCGCCCCGACGCGCTCGGCGTACAGGGCGAAGTTCTTCGAGAAGCTCGAGGCGACGAGGAGCTCGCGTCCGGAGCGGGCCATGGTCATCAGCCCCACGGCGTCCTCGTGCAGGCCGTCGCCGAAGCCCTGGTAGGCGAAGTCGAGCAGCGGCATCAGGCCGCGCATGTCCACGAGGGCGGCGATGTCCTCCCACTGTTCGGGCGTCGGGTCGATGCCGGTGGGGTTGTGGCAGCAGGCATGGAGGACGACCACGTCGCCGGGCGCGGCGGCCGCCAGCGCGCCCAGCATGCCCTCGAAGTCGAGGCCGCCGCTCGCCCCGTCGAGGTAGGGATACGTCCGCGTGTCGAGGCCGGCCGCGTCGAAGACCTGCGGGTGGTTCGGCCAGGTCGGGCTGCTCAGCCAGACCGTGCTCGCCGGCCGAAGCCGCCGGACGAGGTCGGCCGCCACGCGCAGGGCGCCGGTGCCACCCGGCGTGTGGAGCGTCTCGACGCGGCCCTCGGCAAGGGCGGGATGGCCGGTGCCGAAGAGCAGCTCGCGCACGGCGTGGGTGTAGGCGGGGTCGCCGGCGATCGGCTTGTAGAGCTTGGTCGTCTGCGCCTCGAGGATCCGCCGCTCCGCCTCGGACACGGTGTCGAGCACGGGCGTCCTGCCCGACTCGTCGACGTAGACGCCCGAGGCGAGGCTGATCTTGTCGGTCCGGTGATCGGCGTGGAAGGCCTCGGCCAGGGCCGGATGGCCGGGGCCGAAGATCAGCTCGCGTACCGCGTGCGTGTAGACCGGGTCGCCGGCGATGGGCTTGTAGAGCTTTGTCGTCTGGCCGTCCAGGATGCGCTGCTCGGCCTCGAGGACGGTCTGGA
>JBGPMJ010000292.1:0-3217 GCA_041486935.1 Candidatus Limnocylindria bacterium
CGCCGACCGTCGAGTCGGCGGTGAGGGTGTCCGGATGGGCGGTCATGTACGCATCCACCGACGCCGCCGGGTCCACCGGCCGGCCGAGCACCTTCATGAGGATGTCGCGCTCGGTGAGGATGCCCACGAGTCCGTCGCCCTCGCGGACGAGGAGGCAATCCGCGCGGGCCTCCTGGATCCTGGAGATGCCCGCCGCGAGCGTCGTGCCGGAGGGGACGACGAGCGGCTGTCCCCGCATGACGATGCGGATCCGCTCGCTGCGGAGATCGCGTTTGGCGATGCCGCCGACCGTGACGCCGGAGCTGGTGGTCACGGCGCGGATTCTACTCTCCGCGGCTCGGAACGCCCGACGGCTATCATCGGCTGCCATGACTCGCATCGCCGTCGTCGCCGACGATCTCATCTGGGCCAGCCGCCTGAGCGCCGCCGTCGAGCGCGCCGGGGCCGTGCCCGTGCGCCTGTCCGGCCGCGGCGCCCTCCCGCCCGAGCCCTGCGACGGCGCCATCGTGGATCTTGCACGCCGCGGCGGGGATGGGATCGAGATCATCGCTCGCCTCCGCGAGGCTGGCCTGCCGGTGATCGCCCTCGCCGACCACGATGACGCCCCGCTGCGCAAGCGCGCCCTCGCGGCGGGCGCGGGAAAGGTGCTCGCCTACCGCAAGATGCACGCCGACGGCCCGGAGGTGGTGGCGGCCTGGCTGGCGACACTCGCCGGAGCCGGGGACGGGGCCGGGAACGGAGCCGGGGCCCGATGATCCCGCCGTCCCGCTATGCCGAGCGCCTCGACGCAGCCCGGGCGGCGTTGCGGGAGCGGGGGGCCGCTGCGCTGCTCGTCGGCGTCGGACCGCAGCTGCGCTGGCTGACCGGCTATGCGGCCATGCCACTGGAGCGGTTGACGATGCTCGTCCTGCCCGCCGATGGGCCGGCCACGCTGGTCGTGCCGCGCTTGGAGCGCGATCCGGCCGGTCGTGCGCCGGCCAGCGCCGCCGGCTTGCTGACGATCGCCACCTGGGGCGAGACCGACGATGCGACGATGGCGGTGGCGGCCGCGCTCCCCGTCGGCGCCGAGCGCCGCCGGCTCCTCCTCTCCGACCACCTCTGGGCGCTCCACGTCGTGCGCCTGCAGGCCCGCTTCCCGGGCGCCTCCTGCGGCCTGGCCACGGAGGCCCTGCGCGAGATCCGCGCCGTCAAGGACGCCGACGAGATCGCCCTGTTGCGGGCCGCCGGGGCCGGTGCCGACCGGGTCGTCCTCGCCATCACCGCCGGCCGGCTCGTGGGGCGGACCGAAGCGGACGTGGCCCGCGAGGTGCGCGAGCGGCTCCTCGACGAGGGCCACGAGCTGGCCGACTTCGCCATCGTGGGCAGCGGCCCGAACTCGGCCTCGCCGCACCATGAAGCGTCGCAACGCGTCATCGGCGCCGGAGAGGCGATCGTGCTGGACCTCGGTGGGGTGCGCGAGGGCTACTGCTCGGACACGACGCGCACGCTGTGGGTCACTGGCGGCGACGCCTCGCAGGGGCCGGAGCCGGCCTTCCGCGTCCTGTATGACGTGCTGCAGCGTTCGCAGGCCGAGGCGACCGCCGCCGTCCGGCCGGGCGTCGCCTGCGAGGGTATCGACGCGGTAGCCCGCGGCGTCATCGCCGCTGCCGGCTACGGCGAGCAGTTCATCCACCGGACGGGGCATGGCATCGGCCTGGAGGTCCACGAGGAGCCCTACCTCGTGGCCGGCAACGCCGAGCCGCTGCGCGTCGGGCATGCCTTCAGCATCGAGCCGGGCATCTACCTCGAGGGCCGCTACGGCGCGCGCATCGAGGACATCGTCGCCTGAGCGGCCGATGGGCCCGACCCGCTGAACCGGACCCCGCGCGACCTGTACGTCGTGAGCGGTCTCTAGGCGCCGGGCGTACCATCGTGGGCCGATGACCGCGCCCCCCGACCCGCTCGCCCAGCCCACCGAAGCGATCCCGGCGCCGGCCGCGTCCCTCCCGCCCGAGGCCGACAACGGCGAGTTCGCGCACGGCGCCACCGCCGCGCAGTTCCGCCGCTTCATCAAGTCGCGCCCGTACGTGCCGCTGCACGAGCTTCGCCGTCGCTTCGAGCTGAACTCCGACGCCGACGACGTCGTGCGCATCGACACCCCCGATGGACGCGTCTTCGTCGGCCTCCCCGAGCGCGAGGGCCAGTTCGTGGCCGACCTCGCGCGCCAGGGTGACATCGGTCTCGAGCTGTGCCGTGACCCCCAGGTCCCGATCGTCGTGGGCGTCTACCCGATGCGGCCGATCAGCCGGTAGATCGTCGGGTTCGGGCCGCTCGCCCGCTTCCCGGCGGTGCCGCCCGGAGTTTCCACTTCAAGTGAACAGGATTGGGCCGATTCGGTCGGCAGCGCCCGCCTCCCGACCGCCGGAAGGCACGCATCGCGAGGCGAGACACGGGTCGCCACGCTCGCGAGGCACCCACCGCCGCCCCGATCCGGGCAACTGGACCACCCGACGACGGGGACAGCGGCCTCATTGTTCACTTCACGTTGAAAGGGCCGCCCCGGCCGCGGACCGGTGGCGACGCCGCGGACCGGCCGCGGACCAGCGCCGTGGCCGCGGACCAGCGGACGCAACTACTCCACGAGCCGTGCGACCGGGACGGCGACGCCCTCGAGGGCCAGGAGATCGCGCTTCACGTCGAGAGCGTCGGGGCCGCCGCCGTAGCCGCCGAGCGACCCGTCGCCGGCGATGACGCGATGGCAGGGCACGAGGAGCCAGAACGGGTTGCGGCCCACGGCCGCGCCCACGGCCCGCGCCGCCCCCGGCGCGCCGATCCGCCGCGCCAGGCGTCCGTAGCTCGTCACCTCGCCGCGGCGAAGGGTGCGGACGCCTTCGAGCACGCGGCGGTCCCACGCCGAGATGCCGCGCCAGTCCAGCACCAGCTCTGGCGGTTCGGCGCCCGCCGCGATGGTGGCGACCGCGTCGACGGCCGCCCGTAGCGTTGCCGACGACCCGTCGTCCGCCGCGACGACCGCCCCGCGCATCCGCTCCGCGACCCGCCGCGCCACGTCCACCGCCGACCAGTCGCGCTCGACGGCCACGACCCCGACCCCGGAGACCACGACGTGCACCGGCCCCCAGGGGGAGGGCACGGTGGCCATGACGGCGACGACATCCCGCATCGCGCCCAGTATCGCCTCTGCTATACTCCCCGGGAGTATGGCGACCGTGACGACTCC
>JBGPMJ010000293.1:0-3211 GCA_041486935.1 Candidatus Limnocylindria bacterium
GCTCGAGCAGGTCCTGTTCTACGAGCTGAACCTGCCGCGCGGCAAGCGCACGAAGACCGGCTACTCGACCGACGCGACCGTGCTCGAGGAGCTGCGCCCGGCCCACCCCATGATCCCCCTGCTTCTCGACTGGCGCGTCTACACGAAGCTGAAGAGCACCTACGTGGACGCCCTGCCGCTCCTGCTCGACCCGCGCACCGGCCGCCTGCACACGACCTTCCACCAGGCCGTGGCGTCCACGGGCCGCCTGAGCTCGTCGGACCCGAACCTGCAGAACATCCCCATCCGCACCGACCTCGGGCGGCGCATCCGGCGCGCCTTCGTGGCCGGCAGCGCGGACACGACCCTGCTCGCGGCCGACTACAGCCAGATCGAGCTGCGCGTGCTGGCCCACGTGTCGGGCGATGCGGCGCTGCGCGACGCCTTCGCCCGCAAGGCCGACATCCACCGCGAGACGGCCGCGCTGGTGCTGCACAAGGACCCCGCCGACGTGACCCCCGACGAGCGTTCGATGGCCAAGATGGTGAACTTCGGCATCGCCTACGGCATGAGCGACTTCGGGCTCTCGTCCCGCGCGAACATCTCACGCGCGGAGGCGCAGGCCTTCATCAACAGCTACTTCGCCACCTACAGCGGGATCAGCTACTACATGCTTCACATCAAGGACCTGGCGCGCACGCAGGGCTACGTGACGACGCTCCTCGGGCGCCGTCGCTCGATCCCCGAGCTCCAGCAGCGCAACCCGAACCTCCGCGCGGCGGGCGAGCGGATGGCCATCAACATGCCCATCCAGGGCACCGCCGCCGACATCGTGAAGATCGCGATGATCCGGCTCGACGAGCGGCTGCGGGCCTCCGGCTCGGGCGCCCGGATGCTGCTCCAGGTCCATGACGAGCTGCTGCTCGAGGTGCCGCGCGGCGAGCTGGCGGCCGTGGCGCCGCTCGTGCGCCAGACGATGGAGACGGCCATGCCGCTCGACGTGCCGCTCGACGTCGACCTCAAGACCGGCGACGACTGGGAGTCGATGACGCCGCTGCGTTCCGCCTGACGTCGCTCATGCCGGAGCTTCCCGAGGTCGAGACGATCGCGCGCGAGCTGGCCCCGCTCGTGCGCGATGCCGTCATCGCGGACGTGTGGCTCGATTGGCCACGCGTCGTACGCCACCCCGCGCCCGACGCGTTCTTGGCCGCACTCCGTGGGCGGACCATCCTCGGCGTCGGGCGGCGCGCAAAGTGGCTCGTGCTCGACCTCGACGGCGGCGCCGTCCTCGTCATCCAGATCAAGATGACCGGGCAACTCACCGTGCCGCCGGCTGCGGAGCCACGCGATCCGCACGTCCATCTCGCGCTGCGCCTCGAGGATGGGCGCGAGCTGCGCCTGCGCGACGTGCGCAAGTTCGCCCGCGTGGGGCTCTATCGGCGCGACGACGCGGGCATCGTGCTCGACGCGGATGAGGCGCGGGAGCTGTTCGCCGGCCACGGCCCGGAGCCGCTGGAGGCCGCGTTCACGCCCGGCGCCTTCCGACGGCTGCTGCGGGCACGCCGGGGGCGGCTCAAGCCCCTGCTGCTCGACCAGTCGTTCATCGCGGGCATCGGCAACATCTACGCGGACGAGGCCCTCTGGCGGGCGCGGCTCCACCCGCTGCGCCGGGCCGATACCTTGCGCCCACCGGACGAACGCCGCCTCTACGAGGCTATCCGCGGCGTGCTGGGCGAGGCGATCGAGCACCGCGGCAGCTCCATCGACGACTACACGGCCCCGCAGGGCGACGGAGAGATGCAGGAGCACCTCGACGTCTACCAGCGCACGGGCCAGCCCTGCCACCGCTGCGGCGGTCCCATCCGGCGCATCGTCCTCGGCGCGCGCGGCACGCACTACTGCTCCTGGTGCCAGCGCCTGCCTCGGCCCTTGCCGCGCGCGCGGGCGGGAGTCGGCTGAACCGTGGCCATCCTGCGCTTCGAAGCGGTCCGTCGCGAGATCGGCACCTTCGTCATCCTCGACGGCATCAGCGCCGCCATCGCCCACGGCGACCGCGTCGGCCTGGTGGGCGTCAACGGCGCCGGCAAGACGACGCTGTTGCGTCTCGCCGCGGGCACGGAGGAGCCGGACGGCGGCCTCGTCGCGCGCAAGCGCGGCCTGACCGTGGGTCTGCTGTCCCAGGAGGCGAACCTCGACGCGGCCTTCATGGCCGCGCCGGACGTCCGCACCGCCGTCCGGGCCGGCGCCGTCGAGGTCGAGCGGCTGGAGCGGGAGTTGAGTGCCCTGGAGGCAGCCGGCGCCGCGGCCGTCGGCTCGGCCCGCTACGCCGACCTGCGGCACCGCTTCGAGGCGCTCGACGGGTACCGACTCGACGTCCGGGTGGACGAGACGCTCTCGGGGCTCGGCTTCGCCCGGGACGAATGGTCGAAGCCCCCCGACGCCCTCTCGGGCGGCGAGCAGACGCGGGCGGCGCTGGCGCGCCTCGTGGTCGCGGACCCGGAGATGCTGCTCCTCGACGAGCCGACGAACCACCTCGACCTGGCCGCGCTGGAGTGGCTGGAGCAGGCGCTGGTGCGGCGCGACCGGTCACTCCTCGTGGCCTCGCACGACCGGGCCTTCCTCGACGCCGTGGCGGGTCGCACCTGGGAGCTGCGCGACCGGCGCCTGGCCGTCTTCCGGGGCGGCTACTCGGCCTACCTCATGCAGCGCGAAGCAGCCGACGCCCGCGCCGCGAAGGACGCCGAGACCAGCCGCGAGGCGATCGCGCGCGAGCGGGAGCTGGTGCAGCGCTACCGGAGCCACCGCAAGTACGCGAAGATGCACGAGCACGAGCGCCGCCTCGAGGCCCTCGCCGAGGTGCGCACGCAGGCGCCCCGACGTGGCCCGCACCTGGCACTTCCCTCTGGCGGCCTGGTCGGCGGCGGGCCCGTCCGCTCGGGGGATCTGGTCGTCTCCCTGCGCGATGCGACGGTGGGCTTTCCTCCGACGCCCGAGCGCCCGGACGGCGTGCCCGTCGCCCGCATCGGGCGGCTCGAGGCGCAGCGCGGCGACCGGGTGGGCATCGGCGGCCCCAATGGCGTCGGCAAGACGTCGCTGCTGCGCACTATCGCCGGCGAGCTGTCGCCGCTCGAGGGCGTGGTCCGGCTGGGCGCCGCGGTCCAGTCCGGCTACCTCGCCCAGGTGCGCGGCCGCAGCTTCCCCGGCGCCACCGTCCTCGACGCGCTGCTCGGCC
>JBGPMJ010000294.1:0-3153 GCA_041486935.1 Candidatus Limnocylindria bacterium
GAGCACGCTCATCGAGAACCGATTCAGCCAGCGGGCAGGCGCTCTCAGGAGCCCGACCGTCAGGATCGTCGCGAGCGCGAACATCAGGAGCTCGTACGGCCCGGACGGCAGGAAGAGGTCGTAGACGAACCAGACCGGCAGGGCGACGAGCCCGAGCGCGCCGAGAGATCGACCCAGCGCCACCGGCGCCGGCGCCAGCGCCCACCTGCGCTCGATCGCCAGCAGCCGCCAGCGCAGGGTGAGCGTGAGGGCTCGAAGGCGGAGGCGTGCGGGGACGCGGTTGCGCTGGGCCATCGGTGCAATGGTGCGTGGCGGGCGGGCGTCTCGTCCAGCCCCAAGGTCGGCCATCCTCGCGGCGTGGTCGTGGCCCCGAACCATCTCTCACCGGCATGGTTATCGCGCAAAGCGACCGGGGATTGCCCTGGGGTGCCCGCCCGGGTCGGGAACCGTGGCTCCTGAGCATCGCTCCGGAGGCGAACGCATCCAGCGGAACCCGGCGGCTGGGCCCAAGACCCGATCCCCGCCTGCGGCGCTCCGGCAGCGAACGGCGCCGAGGCGTCGCTATGGCGCGCGAAGCGGCCGGTGAGTCCGTGGTGAGCGGCGGCGCCTACGATGCCCTGGCTCTCGGGTCCGGACGGCGGGGGAATCGGCGGGCTCCGTCGTTCGGGCCCGGGGCGCCTGCCAGGGTGCGTCGGCAACGGCGAGAGAGGCGGGCACTACCCGCCCGCCGGAGCGCCGGTGCCGATCGGGCGCTCGCATCTTCGCTGGAACACCGGCACGGCCGGCTGCCAGGAGGCCGCGACCATGGCCGAGCCCATCCTCAGCGTCGACGGCCGGGTCGGCCGTCCGCGGACCATCCGGGAGCTGCCGCCCGAGGATCGACCCCGCGAACGCCTGGAGGCGCGCGGGCCCGCCGGGCTCTCGAACGCGGAGCTGATCGCTCTCGTCTGGGGCACCGGCGCGCCGGGCGTCAGCGCCCTCGACCTGGCGACGGAGTCACTCGCCGTTCACGGCGGGCTGGCCGGTCTCGCGGCCGCGAGTCGCGTGGAGCTGGAGGCGATCCCCGGCATCGGGGCGGCGCGTGCCGCCCGGATCACGGCGGCCTTCGAGCTCGGCCGTCGGCTCCTCGCCGACTGGCCCGCGGGTCGCTTCGCCATCCGCGGTCCGCGCGACCTGGCCGACCGGCTCGTGCTGCAGATGGGCCGCCTCGAACGTGAGGAGCTGCGCGTCGTCCTGCTGAACACGAAGAACGTCGTGCTCGCCATCGAGACGGTCTACCGCGGCAACGTCTCGACCTCGCTGGTGCGGGTCGGGGAGCTGTTCCGCGACGCGGTGCGGCAGCACGCGGCGGGGCTCATCCTCGTCCACAACCACCCCTCCGGCGACCCCACGCCGAGCCCCGACGACCTGCACCTCACCGCCGAGACGGTGGCTGCCGGACGTCTCCTCGACGTGCCCGTGCTCGACCACCTCGTCATCGGCCACGACGCCTACGTCTCGCTGCGCGACCGGGGTGTCGCCTTCGACCGATCAGCCCCGCGCCCGTCGCCGTCCCCGGCGGCCTGACCTCGTGGCGCCGGCCGGACAGGGAGGTGGCTCCCGGCCTACGGCGCGGGGCCGTAATCCTGCTGCTTGTCGATGATCCAGTCGCCCTGACCGCCGGCGGCCGAAGGATCGACGCGGTAGAAGGTCACGAACTGCTGGAGCGAGTCACCGTTGGCGTCGAAACCGACGGTGCCGATGACGGTCTCGTAGCGATGCGCCGGATCCACCGCATAGGCGCGGACGGCCTCGCGCAGGTTCGCGGCGCTGGGTCCCGTCGCGGCCACGGCACGGAGCGACTCGAAGATGATCTGGGCGCAGGCATAGGCCGCCGCGGAGTACTCGTCGGGCTCGGCGCCGAAGCGCGCTCGATAGCGTTCCACGAAGTCGGCCTTGGGCAGCGCGACGGCGGCATGCGAGAAGTACGATCCTGCGGCAGCCGGGCCGGCCAACTGGAGGAACGAAGCGTCAAACGCGTGGCGGCTCCACCGGTCGAAGACACGCCCGTCGTCCCAGCTCACGAACGGGACCGCCGCCTTCCCGGCGGCCACCATGGCCAGCCTGAGGTCCACCGCTCCGGTATCGGTGAAGCCGCCGAAGAAGACCGCCGTTGGGGCATCGGCACCGGCAACCGGCTCGAGGACCGCGGCGGGGTCGGCACCAGGATTGAGCGTGCGCCGGACGACCAGGCCACCGAGCTTCTGGTAGGCGGCGCTGAAGCGATCGGCGATATCGCGGCCGAAGTCCCCATCGTCGACGATCAGCGTGACCTTGGCGGCGAGGTCGCGGTAGACGAACGAGGCCAGGGCGGGTCCCTGGATGTCGTCGGCCGGGGCGGTCCGGATGTAATTGATCCGGTCGGGGTGGGCCGAGCGTAGGTCGAGCGCGCCGTCGCGCGGTTTCGTCAGCTGCGGCCAGGTGTTCGACGGGCTGCATTGGAGCAGGCCGGCGGCATTGGTGAGGGGGATCTCGGATACGGCCGCGTTCGAGCCCCATGGGCCGATCATGGCCACCGTCTTCGGGTCGGCGATGAAGGCCGTGGTGTTGGCTGCCCCCTGGTCCGGGTCTTGCGCGTCGTCGCGCATGTCGAGCACGAGCTGGCTGCCGCCGATGCCGCCCGCGGCGTGCATGTCGTCGACCGCGAGCTGCACCGCGTCCCGGACCAGGATCCCGCCGCTTGCTGAGTCGCCGGTCAGGGGCGTGTCGAGGCCGATGGTCCAGGGGCCGGGCGGCAGCCCGGGTGCCGGTCGCGACTGGATCCAGATGACGAGCCCCCCGATCACGAGCACGGCCGCCCCGATCCCGCCCACGACCAGCCGGCGGCGTGCCGTCCGGGCCTGCCGTTGCGGCGCCCAGGCATCGGCCGAGCGGGCCACGGCGTAGATGGCCACCGGCTCGGGCACGCCCTTCAGCGGGCGCCGCCCCCGGGGGTCGAAAGCGACGGGCAGGACCGTCCGAGTCAGGGCGCGAACGGTGTCGCTGACGAGCACCTCACCCGACTTTGCCAGGGCGCAGATCCGCGCCGCGATGTTGACGGCCGAGCCCACGAACCCGTCCGGCGTCTCGACCGTCTCTCCGGCGTGGATGCCGATGCCCACGGGGATCGGCCGC
>JBGPMJ010000295.1:0-3148 GCA_041486935.1 Candidatus Limnocylindria bacterium
GCCGTAACCCACGTCCGCCACCATCAGGCCCACGAAGGCGGGGAAGGTCAGGGCCAGCAGCGGCGTCGGGTCGATCGAGCCGTAGCGGGGCATCGAGATGAACGACGCGAGCGGCTCGAAAGCCCGCAGGATGGGCCGGTTCTCGAACGCCACCGGCGTGCGCGGGTCGCGGGCCTGTGGCGGCCTCTCCTCGACGAGCACTTCGGGGCCCACCTCGGCCGCGAGCGCATCGCGCATCTCGGCGACCCGCCCGGCGGGCAGCCAGCCGCCGAGGATCACGAGGTGGTCGCTGGTGCCGGAATCGTGGAGTGCGCGGGCCTCGGCGACCCGGTCCTCGAGCACGTCGCGCAGCGCCGCCACCCGCGCCCCGTGCGCCGCGGCGAGCGTGGCCAGGTCTGCCTCCACCGTCGCGAGCCGGTCTAGGACGCGCGACTGCTCCTGCCCGAGCTTGGGGCCGAGCTGGTCGAAGGGAACGCCCTGGAACTCCTCCGGCAGGGCCACCTCCTCGAGATCGCGGCCGCCGAGCAGGGCGCGGACGTCTTCCGCGACGCGGGCGGGGTAGAGAAGGATGGCGGCCACGCGGTCGGGATCCATCTCCGCTGCGAGGATCTCGCAGCGTCCGCCGGTCAGCTCCTCCAGCTCGTCGCGGATGAGCCCGATCACGGCGCGGTATCTGGCGTGGACGACGATGCCCGTGGACCCGTAGCCGCGGATCGACGGCAGGTGGCCGATGGCCGAGCTCAGGCCCTCCACCAGGCGCCGGTAACTGCCCAGGCGGGCCTCCTCACTCCCCAGCAGGACGCGCTCGCCGGTCAGCGCGGCGACCCTCGCGCGCAGCGGCTCCAGGCTGGCTCCCTCGCCCAGCAGCGCCTCGTCCTCGAGGTCCCACAGGTCCTCGACGAGGTGGCCACCAGCTGCGCCAGGCCACAGCAGCCCGCTCAGGTCGGCGACCCGCTGCAGCGTCGCGTCGAAGGGCGTGCCCGGCGGAGTGGCGGGATCCACGCCGAAGACGCCCGGGGTCAGCCCCTCGGGCAGCTCGAATGGCGCGAGGTGCAGCGCGCCGAGTCGATGGACGACCCGCACGACGTCGGCCCCGCGCCGCCGCGGGGCGACGATATCGACGCGTCGCATCGCGACGAGCATGACGCCGTCACCTCACGTTTCGCCCAGGACGGCCGCGACGACCTGCTCGACCGCCTGCCCGAAGCGCTCCCGCTCCCTGGGCCGGCCGGCCCCGCCGGCCTCGAGCGCCGAGAGCTCCGCCTCGATGGTCGCGATCTCGTCGCGGGCGCGTCGCAGGTGGTCCTCGCGCAGCGCCGCGAGGGCGGCCGCGATCCGGGCGGGTGCGCCCGCTTCGATCTCCCCCGCGGTTCGGGCCGCCGCGCCGAGCTCCCGTTCGGCGTCCACCTCCGCGCTCAGGCGCCGCTCGCGCGCGGCCTGTTCGGCGCGCTCGAGCCTGGCCAGGACCGAGACCCAGGCGGTCTTCTCCATGCCCCCAATCTCGGGGACGGCACGGTGGCCCGGGAAGTGGACTCGGTACTGAAAGCCGCCTGCCGTTCGGCCCGGGCCCGGTGGCCATCCGCCTGCGCGTGGCGGTCGGAGGCCCGAGGCTCTACCCTCAGTCGGTGTGATCCGCCCCGCGAGCCGACCGACCATGAACCGTCTCAGACACCTCGGGCTCCAGCGTCGGATCATGCTGTACGTCACCGGCGGGCTGGCGGCGATGTTCGGCGTGCTGGTGTTCCTCGGCCTGGGCGCGATCGAAGAGGCGACCCAGCTCGTCTTCACGGAGCGCCTGACGACCGCCTACACGACGGCGGGCGTGCTCGAGCGCGACCTCACCCGCGTCGCGATCGACAGTCGCGAGACCGGCGCGCAGCTCCTCCGGACCGGCGCCGGCCCGGCGTCGGAGAAGGTCGCGCAGGGACTCCTCGACTACTTTCGCCGGACCGACCCGTACCCGTTCTTCGAGGTCAGCGGCGTGTGGCTCCTCGACGACCGGGGCGCTCTGCTCGACGAGGCCGGCAGCCCGATCAGCGCAGCGGCGACCGGCGGGGCGCAAGTCGGCCGGTCGATCGTCGCGGCGCTGCACGATCCCGAGGCCGTGCTCCAGGCGTTGGGCCCGGTCCCCGGCGCCTTCCCCTTCGCCGCCATCGTGACGCGCCTGACAGCGGGTGGCGCCCCCGGCCCGATCGTCGTCGTGAGCACCGTGTCGACGAACAGCGCGGCCCCCTACGTGCCCGCGGCCTACGCTCCCCTCGGGCCCGCTCCCTCGACCCCGCCGCGAGCCGGCCGTGCTTCCGAGGAGTACCACCTCGAGGTCGTCGATCCCGACGGCATCGCCGTGCTGGGCATCGGACCGGACGAGCACCCCGGCAGCGTCAGCTCACACTTCCAGGCGATCCGCGGCCTGATGGGCCAGGGCGCCGCGGCCGCCCTGCTTCACCAGCCCGGGCCGGGCGGCAGTTTCGAGCCGCACGTCATGGCCGTCGTGCCCCTCGCGGCGAGCCCCTACTACGTCGTGCTGGAGCAGCCCGTCGACGTGGCCCTGGCGCTTCCGCTGCAGCTGCGAGGGCGCCTGCTGCTCACGAGCGGCATCGGGTTCCTGGCCGCGCTGCTCGTCGCGTGGATCACGACACGGCGCGTCGTGAAGCCGACCGAGCAGCTCACGGCTGCCGCCGAACGGATGGCCCTGGGCGATCTGGCGAGCCCCATCGATGTCGCCGCCCAGGACGAGATCTGGAAGCTCGCCACGAGCCTCGAGGCGATGCGCCAGCACCTCCAGGCGGCCTACGAGGCCACCGAGCGCACCAACCGCGAGCTCGAGTCCCGCGTCGCGGAGCGTACGGCGCGGCTGGGACAAGTGCTGCGCCAGACCATCTCGGCGCAGGAGGAGGAGCGCCGACGCCTGGCCCGCGAGCTCCACGACGAGACGGCCCAGACCCTCGCCGCCCTTTCGATCGCGCTCGACCGGGCACGCGACGGTCTCGACGGGGCCGCCGGGGGGACGCGCCAGCACATCCTCGAGGCCAAAGAGATCGCCACTCGCCTGCTGGCCGAGACGCGTCGCCTCATCCTCGGGCTCAGGCCGTCCGTCCTCGACGACATGGGCCTGATCGCGGCCATCCGCTGGTATTGCGAGGCATAC